>JBLMXA010000422.1:0-3275 GCA_050257515.1 Acidobacteriota bacterium
GGGCTCTGCGTCCTCGCCGGACGCCGGACGCCGGACGCCGGACGCCCGCGCGAACAGCGCGGCCTCGGCGGCGCGATGTGCGCGCACCTTGGACTGCACGCGCGCGGCCCACGCGCGCGGCTCGGCCTGATCGTCGAGCGCGAGCGTCGGCTGGGGCTCGCGGGCCTCGCGAAGCTCGCGCGCGTAGCGCTGCGCGAGCGGCGTGGGCTCGCCGCCCCACGGCAGCGCCGGCGGCGCGACGCCGGCGATCGCGGTCATCATCACCGGCGCGGCGCCGAGCTCGTCGCGCCACGGCGCGCGCGCGACCGCGGCCTGCACGACGTGGCGCACCGCGGCCTGCACCGCCGGCGCGTCGGAGAACCGCACCTCGAGCTTCTGCGGGTGGACGTTGACGTCGCCCGCGCCGCCCGTCACGTCGACGTGGACGATCGCGACCGGGTAGCGCCCGCGCGGCACGAGCTCGCCGTAGCCCATCGCGACCGCGTGGAGCAGCCCGCGATCGCGCACCGCGCGCTTGCCGACGAACAGCTGCACGCCGCGCGCGGTGGTCTGCGCGAGCTCGGGCGCCGCGAGGTGCACGGCGACGCGCACGCCGCCCTCCTCGCCCGTCGCGTCGACGAGCCGCGCCGCGATCCGCGTGCCGAGCAAGGCTCGCGCGCGCGCCGCGCCGTCGCGGTCCGGCGGCGCCTCGAGCGCGACGCGCCCGTCGTGGCGCAGCCGGAAGTGCAGCTGCGGGTGCGCCATCGCGGCGCGCGCGACGAGCTCGGTGACGTGCGCGGCCTCGGTCCCCTCGCCCTTCAAGAACTTGAGCCGCGCCGGCGTGTTGTAGAACAGCTCGGCGACCTCGACCGTCGTGCCGACCGGCGCGCCGGCCTCGCTGACGCCGACGAGCCGCCCGCCGTCGATCTGGACGCGCGTCGCCGCGAGATCCTCGGCGCGCCGCGTGGTCAGCGTGACCCGCGCGACGCTCGCGATCGCCGCGAGCGCCTCGCCGCGAAACCCCATCGTCGCGAGCGTCCACAGGTCATCGACCTTGCGCAGCTTCGACGTCGCGTGGCGGCCGAACGCGAGCACCGCGTCCTTGCCGGTCATCCCCGAGCCGTCGTCGACCACGCGCACGAGCGCGCGCCCCCCGGCGCGCGTCTCGACCGAGATCGTGCTCGCCCCCGCGTCGAGCGCGTTGTCGACCAGCTCCTTGACCACCGACGCCGGCCGCTCGAGCACCTCGCCGGCCGCGATCTGATCGATCACGTCGGGTGGCAGGACGGCTATCGTCGTGTCCATGAGTTGGGCGTATCACGCGGGTCTGATCGTCGCGGGTTGCCGTCGACGACTACCAGCGCTGGCTCGCGCACTGAAACGTGCGCTATAAGGCCGGCATGTCGAGCCAGCCAGGACGCGTCGTCGCCGTCACCGGGGCGTGCACGTTCCTCGGCGGCGAGCTACTGCGCCGGCTCGAGGAGGACCCTCGCTACTCGCGCGTGATCGCGCTCGACGTCCGGCCGCCCGTGCAGCTGAGGGCCGGCGGCAAGATCGAGTTCGTCAAGCTCGACCTGACGCAGCCGACGGTCGACGCCGAGCTCGCGACGCTGCTGTCCAGGGGCAAGGTCGACACGTTCGTCCACGGCGCCTTTCTTTCGCACCCGACGCACGCGGTGGAGTGGGCGCACGAGCTCGAGGACGTCGGCACGATGCACGTCCTGAACGCGTGCTCGGGCGCGCAGCCGCGGCGGTTCGTCATGATCTCGACGACGCTCGTCTACGGCGCGCATCCGAAGAACCCGAACTTCCTCGGCGAGGACAGCGAGCTGCGCGGCCACCGCGACAGCCGGTTCGTCAACGACAAGGTGCGCGCGGAGCGCCAGGTGCAGCGGTTCGCGAAGGAGCATCCGGAAGTCGAGGTGTGCATCCTGCGGTTCGCGCCGATCCTCGGGCCGACCGTGTCGAACATGTACACGCGGTTCTTCCGGCGGCCGATCGCGCCGGTGATGATGGGCCACGATCCGCTGCTGCAGTTCGTCCACGAGCAGGACGCCGCGTTCGCGCTGCAGCGCGCGGTCGACTCCCACGCGATCGGCGCGTTCAACATCGTCGGCAAGGGCGTGCTGCCGTACACGACGGTGCTCGCGCTGCTCGGCCGCGTGCCGGTGCCGATGCCGCAGCTCGTCGCGCGCCAGCTGACGAAGGTGCTGTGGGCGACGCAGCTCGTCGGCTCGCCGCCGAGCTTCCTCGACTTCCTGCTCTACCTGTGCGTCGCGGATGGCACGAAGGCCCGCCGCGAGCTCGGGTTCTCGCCGCGGCTGTCGATCAAGCGCACGATCCTCGACTTCCTCGGCATCGCGCCCGAGGACGGAGCGACCGACGTCGCGAGGGCGCAAGCCTGAAACCTATGACCGACAACCACGACGACGACGACTGGTACGGTGAGGCCGATCCGCGCGCGCCCGACGCGACCGGCTGGTCCGAGCACGACCGCGATCTCGGCTTCCTCTCCGACGACTACCTCGGCGGCGAGGCGACGGTGCCGCGCGATCTCGAGCCGACGCACGTGCCGAGCGGCCACCGCGACCGCGACGCCGAGCTGCGCGAGCTCGAGCGGCGGATGGAGCACCACAGAACGCCCGCGTTCCCGATCGACCTGCGCAAGCGGCTGCCGCTCGAGGGCGTGTGGCGCCGCTGGCGCTCGCTCGCGATGTGGGGCCGCAGCGACGTCGTCGACGATTTCGGCCGCGACCCGCGCGCGACCGCGCGCTGGGAGTGGATGTTCGAGTTCCTCTACTCGAAGTGGTTCCGCGTCGAGGCGAGCGGGCTCGAGCACGTGCCGGCGAAGGGCCGCGCGTTGCTCGTCGCCAACCACGCCGGCACCCTGCCCTATGACAGCGCGATGGTGATGCACGCGATCCGACGCGATCACCCGGCTCGGCGCGACGTCCGCCCGCTCGTCGAGGACACCGTGTTCCACCTGCCGTTCCTCGGCCCGCTCATGAACCGCATCGGCGGCGTGCGCGCCGATCCCGAGAACGCCGAGCGCCTGCTCCAGAAGGACGAGCTCGTCGCGGTGTTCCCCGAGGGCGAGAAGGGCATGGGCAAGCTGTGGAAGGACCGCTACCGGCTGCAGCGCTTCGGCCGCGGCGGGTTCGTCAAGCTCGCGCTGCGCACGCACTCGCCGATCATCCCGGTCGCCGTCGTCGGCGCCGAGGAAGCCGCGCCGATGCTCGGCAAGGTGACGTGGTTCGCCAAGAACATCGGCATCCCGTGGATCCCGATCACGCCGA
>JBLMXA010000423.1:0-2778 GCA_050257515.1 Acidobacteriota bacterium
AGCGGCGGGCTGTTCGTGCGAGGCGTCGCGGGCCTCTCGGATCGCGAGGAGGTCTCGATCAACATCACGCTGCCGGGGCTCGGGACGTTCACCGTCCAGGCCGAGGTCGCGCACCAGCTGGCGACCGGAGCCACGCCGGGCGTCGGCTTCGCGATCCGCAGCGCGCCGCTCGGTTTCTCCGACGCGCTCGCGGCGTACTTGCTGCGGCTCGGGCGCAGGGCCGACATGGTCGTGTTCGTCGACGAATCGCCATGGTGCGGTGCGATCGCGGACGCGGGATATCGCGTGGAGGCCGTGCCCGCGCCACGGGACGTCGTGGCGACGCTCGCCGCGCGCGAGTCGCAGGTCGCGGGCATCGTCGCGCCGCGCGATCTGGCCGCCGAGCTCGCCGCCGCGCTCGCGAGCACGGGCAAGGACTCGCTCGTCATCTCGCTGAGCGCCGCGTCGGATGTCGGAGCGTTGCTCGATCGCCTCGACGACGCGCTCGCACCCGCGTAGCCGATCACCGCAGGTGGAGCACGAGATCCGACAGCTCGGTCGGCCGGCGATCCGCGCTGCACATGTTGTTGTCGGCCGGGCGCTTGCCGAACCTCAGCTCGCCGTCGTGACGCGAGACCAGGTCGTAGTCGGCCTGACACGCGGCGCGCGGGTACTGACCGAAGCCCGGGCAGCCGTGCTCGTAGACGTCGCGCGCGGCGCCGACGGCAAACCCGCCGCCGCACCCGGGCATGCCGTTGAGCGCGTCGGCGAGCGGCTGGATCGCGGGCGTGATCGTCTTGCGATCGAAGCGAAACACCGCCTCGCGCGCGCCGGGCACCGACGCGGCACCGCCCAGCTCGTAGCTGCCGGCGATGCCGACGGTCACCAGACGCGCGGTGCAGGCGCGATCGCCGAACAGCGCGTACGCGAGCTGCCAGCGCGCGGACGTGTTGTGGAAATCGAGCGTGACGTACTTGGTCGAGCCGTCGGCTTGCGGCGACGGCGTGCAGTCGGAGACCCAGTGGCCGGCGAGGTCCGACGGGTGCGGTGCCGGGGCGGGCCCGGCGTGGGTTCCGCACGCGGCGAGAAACAGGATCGAGGTGATGGTGCGCATCGCAGCTCCTTTTCCCCGCCAGCGTGAGGACGCGCGGCGCTCCCCGGAAGCCAGATCGCCGCATACCCGCCATGCAATACTGCAGCGGTGCCGGTGTGGACGGATCTGATGTACTTCCTCGAGGTCCATCGCCGCGGCTCGCTGTCGGCAGCGGCGCGCCAGCTCGGAGTCGACCAGACGACGGTCGGCCGCCGACTCAAGGCGCTCGAGCGCGATCTCGGCGCGCGCCTGCTGCGGACGACGCCGCGCGGCATCGCGCTGACCGAGGCCGGGCGCGCGATCCTCGCCGACGCCGAGCACATGGACGCGACGGTCTTTGCGATGCGGCGCAAGGTCGGCGGCCGCGACGCGCAGGTCGCGGGCACGCTGCGCGTCGCGACGACCGAGCCGCTCGCTTCGACGTTCCTGATCCCGCGCCTCCCCGCGCTGCGCGAGCGCCATCCCGAGCTCGACTTCACCGTGATCGCCGGCAACCGCGCGGTCGATCTCGAGGCCGGCGACGCCGATCTCGCGCTGCGCCTGGTCGAGCCGCGCGAGCCCGAGCTCGTCGCGCGGCGCGTCGGATCGATCGAGCTCGCGGTGTTCGCGGCGGCGCGCTATCTCGAGCGGCGCGGCGTCCCCGAGCCGGGCCTGGCGGGGCACGACGTCGTCGCGTACGCGGGCGAGCTCGCGAATGGCCTCGAGGCGCGCTGGCTCGCCGAGCATGCCGCGCGCGCCCGGGTCGTGCTGCGCGTGACGAGCGTGTTCAACCTCGTCGACGCCGCGAGCGCGGGGCTCGGGATCGCGGTGCTGCCACGCCACCTCGGCCTCGACGCCGGGCTCCGCGAGCTGGAGCTCGCGAAGCCGCCTGCCGCGCGCGGCGTGTGGATCGTGTTTCACCGCGACGCTCGTCGCGACGCGCGCGTGCAGGCCGTCGCCGAGTTCCTCGCCGAGCACGTCCGCGATCCGGACGTGTTCCCGCGCGAGCGCCGCGTGCGCGCGCGGACGTGATCACCAGCGCGTCTCCGACCGCCACGAGACGCCGAACGTCACGGCGAGATCGTCGTGCCGCGTGCCGGCGACGATGACGTCCTCGTGCGAAGCATCGGCGGCGATCCGCGCCGACAGCCCGCCGGCGATCGCGAGATCGAGGCCGCCGTAGGCCACGACGCGGAGATCGTCGCGCGCGACGAGCGACGGCATGACGAACACGTCGTGGACGAGCGACAGCCGCTCGCAGACGCGATACCTGCCGTAGATCCGCGCGCTCGCGCGCAGCGTCGTCCGCCGCGCGCCCGCGAGCAGCGTGCCGTCCGCGAGCGCCGGCCGGTCGTAGTCCGCGAGCTCGCCGACCGCGCCGAGCGACACGACGATGCTGCCCGCGCTCCACCGCGCGAGCGTCGCGCCCGCCCCGCCGCCGGCGAGCCCGTGGTGGCGGATCTCGCGCCGGAAGCTGTGATCGTAGACGCCGAGCGCGAACGCGAACCAGCGGTCGCCGAGCGCGCGGAAGCCGACCGCTCGCGTGTACAGCTCGTGCGCCGTCGTCTTGCCGTTGACGTCGGCGTACAGCCAGTACGGCTGCACGAATGCCGACCACCGCCTGTCCGCGATCGAGACGATCGCGCGCGCGGTGACGACGTCCTGGCGGATCAACCCGCGCTCGAGGTTGCCGGTCGCGGACAGCTCGGCCGCGAGCTCGCGGGCGC
>JBLMXA010000424.1:0-11690 GCA_050257515.1 Acidobacteriota bacterium
CCCCCCCCGCGCCGATCTCGTGCGTGATCGGCATGACGAGCAGCTCCCGCGAGATCGCGTACGCGGTCGGATTGTCGCTGGTGAACACGAGGATGTGCGCGTCGCGATGGCGCCCGAGCAGCTCGCGCAGCGCGGCTCGCTTTCCTGCGGGGTACGCGAGCAGTGCCCGCGAGTCGCGCCACGCGGCGACCGCCGCGCGGCCTTCCTGGCTGCGCGCGGCCGCGCGCGTGAACGCCGGCCAGTCCGCACCGGGCGCGGCGTGCTGGAACGCGGCGTACGCGCTGCGGAAGCGCCCGCGCAGCCGCTCGTAGCGCTCGCGCTCCGCGGGCGTCAGCCGCACGGGGACCGTGATCAGGTCGTAGTCGGCGAGCGCGTCGCCGACGAGCGCGTCGATCGCGAGCGCGTACACGACGCCGCCGACGTGGCGCTCGAGCACGTCGGGACTGGCCGGCACGGTCGCGGTGAGCCCGAGCCGCGCCGGCGCGACGAGCATCTCGAGGATCTCGACCGGGCACTCGGCGCCGACGTGGTGGGCCTCGTCGACGACGACCATGCCGAACCGGTCGCCGATCCGCGGCGCCCACAGCGCGGCGCTCGCGTACGTGGCGATGGTGACGTGGCCGAGCCGGTGCTCTCCGTCGCCGAGCCTGCCGACATCGGGCAGCGCGATCGCCTTGCACCACTGATCGAGCAGCACGCGGGTCGGCACGAGCACGAGCGCGGGCACGCCGAGCCGCGCCATCGCGGCGATCGCGAGGTGCGTCTTGCCCGCGCCGGTCGGCAGCGCGATCACGCCGCGCTGGCCGGCCGCACCCCACGCCGCGAGCGCCTCCTCCTGGTACCAGCGCAGCGCGGGCGGCTGCCACTCGCGTGGCCGGGCGAGTCCGACTTCGTCCGAGATCCGGACGCCTTCGTCCGACGCTCGGACGAGGATCGAAGCGTACGCGTCGGCCGGCGCGCGCCACAGCTGCACGCGCGGATCCCACGTGACTCCTGGCAAGGACTCGGGATCCACCGCGCTGCCCGCGCGGTCGATCACCAGCGTGCCGCGATCGAACTGGATGCGCATGCCGGCCCGCCCAGCAAGCGCGGTGCCATCACCGGGTGACGCGCGTGACCTGGTAGCCGCGGGCCTTCAGCAGCGCGACCACGCCGCGCGGGCCGCGCAGGTGGGCGGCGCCGACGGCGATGTAGGCGCCGCCGGCGTCGAGCAGCGGCTCGAGCTCGGGGATCCACTTCGCGTTGCGCGCGAAGATCATCTCGTCATCGATCGCGTCGAGCTCGGCGTCGGTGTAGCCGGCGGCGCGCATCTCCTTGCGATCGTGGGCGGACAGGCCGGGCTGGCTGTCGGCGCCGGTGCAGTACTCGCGCAGCTCGCGCTCGTTGGCCTCGGCGAGCTCGTCGCGGCCCTTCGTCTGCTCGACGAGGCCCTTCAGCATGCGCAGATCGAGGAGGTGCTCGATCACGCCGTCCTGGAACGCCGCGGTCTCGAGCCCGCGCATCGGCACGTGCGCGGCTTCGGCCTCGCGCTGGACGTCCTGCTCGAGCATCGCGCCGAGGTCCTCGTACAGCATCGCCGCGCGCAGGATCGCGAGCGACGGCCGCGAGTGCTCGATCGCGTCGGCCTCGCGGCGGCCGATCAGCGCGCGGTAGCGATCCCAGTCGGCGCTGCCGAGCGCGTCGCGCAGGTGGATCGGCCGGCCCGCGAGCGAGCCGTGGTCGTCGGGCGCGAGCTCGAACACGACGAGCTTCGCGTCGTGGATGCGGTCGCGCACGACGTCGGGGAACTTCGCGAGCGGGATGCTGATGTGCCGCGTGCCGAGCAGGTACGACACCGCGCCGGCCTTCTCGACGCGGTAGAAGTACGGCGCGGTCACCTTCGGGCACAGCTTGTCGACGCGCTCGTGGTTGTCGCCGAGCGTCGGCGGCGCGTCGGGCTCGCCGAGATCGACGTTCCATGGATCCGCGACCGCGACCGAGCCCGAGCCCGAGCCCGAGCGCTGATCGCTGCTCGCATGCTGGCACGCAGCTACCGCGATCAGACCCGCGACGAGCGCTCTCACCCGGAGAGCTTACTGCACGTGCCGCCCGATCCACCGCTCGAACGCCGCCGCGAACTTGCCGAGCAGGTCGCGCACCGCGTCGCTCGTCAGCTTGCCGTCCTTGTCGAACAGCTTGTCGGCGCCGCTGATGTACATCTCGGGCTGCTGGAGCGCCGGCATGTCGAGGAACACGAGCATCTGGCGCAGGTGATGGTTCGCGCCGAACGCGCCGATCGCGCCCGGCGACACGCTGACGACGGCCGCCGGCTTGCCGGCCCACACGCTCTTGCCGTACGGCCGCGAGCCGACGTCGATCGCGTTCTTGAGCAGCCCGGGGACCGAGCGGTTGTACTCCGGCGTCGCGAAGATCACGGCGTCGACACCGCGCACGCGGTCGCGGAAGCTCTGCCACTCGGCCGGCGGCGAGGCGCCGTCGAGATCCTGGTTGTAGAGAGGCAGCCCGCCGATCTCGACCTGCTCGAGCTTCAGCGCGGGCGCCGCGATCTCGGCGAGCGCGTTCGCGACCTTGCGAGTGAACGATGCCTTGCGAAGACTGCCGACGAGCACCGCGACGTTGCGAGCCATGGGAACCTCCCGGGCTGACGCCCATGCAGCTTCAGCGCCCGATGCGATACAGGATATGACGGCGCTGCGGGAAACCCGCAACCGAGCGCTGGTCTTCGGTGAATCGCGGATGGTCGAAGTCGCCGGCCGGATCGCGGCGCATGCCGAGCCGCTCGCACACCGCGGCCGAGCGCGCGTTCGCGGGGAGCAGGAACGCGACGATCTCGGCCAGCCCGAGCGTGCCGAACCCGTAGGCGAGCGCGGCGCGCGCGGCTTCGGTCGCGTAGCCGTGGCCCCAGTGCGCGCGTGCGAAGCGCCAGCCGGTCTCGACCGCGGGCGTGAACGGTGCCTCGAACGGCACGCGCGAGATGCCGCAGAACCCGGCGAACGACGCGCCGCCCTTGACCTCGACGGCCCAGAACCCGAAGCCGTCGCGGTCGATCGTCGCGATCACGCGATCGACGAGGCCATCGCTCTGCTCGCGCGTCAGCAGCGACGGGAAGCACGCCATCACGTCCGGATCGCGGCCCATCGCGGCGAACGGCTCGCGATCGCCGTCGCGCCACGGCCGCAGGAGCAGCCGCTCGGTCTCGATCACAGCAGCACGCCGCCGCTCGGCGCGACGCCGGCATCGATCGCGGCAGGCGCCGGCTCGGCGGCGCTGCCGGCGGGCGGTGACTCGACGGGCAGCGCGCTCCCGGCCGGCGCCGGCGGGTGAGGCTCGCCGGTGGCTGCGGCCGGCGCGGCGGGCACGCCGGCGGGCCCCGCGTGCAGCTCGTCGGCGAGCCGGCGCGCGAACGACCCCCACGCCGCCGCGTCGGTGACGTGGCGCGGGCGGCGGGCGGCGGCGTCGTCGAGCTGCTTCGCGGCCTCGAGCAGCGCCTGCGACGCGTCGCGCAGGCGCAGCATCGCGCGCCAGTACTCGAGGTCACCCTGCAGCCGCTCGACCTCCTTGCGCTGGTCGGCGCCGTCGAACACCCGCGCGAGCAGCAGCGCCTGATCGAGCTGGGCGCCGATCGTATCGAGCGGGTTCTGCGGCGTCGCCGACGTCGCGGCCGCGCCGGCCTTCGGGATCGCGTCGAGCAGCTCGTGCGAGGTGAGCGTCGTCGAGGCGCGATCGACGACGATCTCGTAGTACCAGCGCGCGAGCTCGGCGGGGGCGTCGGTCTCGCGCGGCTTGCACGCGGCGTCGGGCGGCAGCGCGATCGCGTGCCACTCCGCGCCCGCGAGCGGGTGCGAGCCCCACGGCGGGAACGCGCGACCCTGCTCGGCGATCACGCGATCGGACGTGCACGTCAGCAGGTAGCGCGACGCGTTCGCGCGGCCGAGGAAGATCAGCGCGGCGATCGCGAGCCCGACCATCGTGATCGCGGTCGAGATCATGATCGCGCGGCGGCGGCCCGGCAGCGGCGGCACGCGCGGTTCGTCGTCGGCGTCGTCGAACGGCTCGGGCGCGCGCCTCGGGGCGCCGACCGCGTCGCGCAGCGCGTTCGGGTCGTAGGGCGGAAGGATCGGCTCGTCGGCGGTCTCCGACGTAGGCCCAAGCGTAGGCGTAAGCGTAGGCGGCTTCTCCGGATCGCTTACGCTTACGCTTGCGCTTACGCCTACGTTCTCGGACGGCTTGTCCGGATCGCTCACGGCGCGACCTCGACGCGGTTCCTCCCGCGCTGCTTCGCGCCGTACAGCGCCTCGTCGGCGCGCTCGATCAGCTCCGGCATCTTCTCGCCCATCCGCCACTGCGCGATGCCGACGGAGATGCGCAGGATCAGCGCGAGGCCGTCGCCGACGTCGAACGCGCGCTCGCACACGCGCTGGCGCATGCGCTCGCCGACCTCCCAGGCGCGGCCGGCGTCGGCCTTCGGCAGCACGACGAGGAACTCCTCGCCGCCGTAGCGCACGAGCAGGTCGCCGCCGCGGATCGCGCCGCGCAGCCGGCGTGCGACCTCGGCGAGCACGACGTCGCCGATGCCGTGGCCGTGCTGATCGTTGACGCTCTTGAAGTGATCGACGTCGACGAGCGCGACCGACAGCGCCTGATCGCGGTCGATCGCGGCCTCGATCTCGCCCGGCAGCCGCTGCGTCAGGAACTCGCGGTTGTACGCGCCGGTCAGCGGATCGGTGACCGCGACGCGGTGCAGGCGCACGTTCTCGATGTCGAGCGCGATCGTCGTCGAGATGAAGCGGACCAGCTCGAGATCGTCGGGATGGAACGCGTTCGTGTGCTCGCTCGTCGCGGTGACCACGCCGACGCGTTCGCCGCGCGCGAGCAGCGGCACGCACAGCATCGACGCGATCGGCGTCTGGTTCGCCGGCAGCGCGATGAACCGCGCGTCCTGGTTGACGTCGTGGATCAGCGCCGACTCGCCGCGCTCGACGACCCAGCCGGCGACGCCCTCGCCGATCGCGAACGACAGCGTGTGCATGCGCTCGGTGCGCAGCCCGTACGCCGCCTTCGCGAGCAGCCGCTTGCGATCGGCGTCGAGCAGCATCACCGAGCACGCCTTGGCGCCGATCAGCTGGCAGATCAGCTCGGCGATCCGGGACAGCAGGATGCCGGGATCGAGATCCGACCCGACGAGCTTGCCGATCTCGAACAGGACCGCCGGTAGCCGTGCGAGCTGCTCTGGCTTCAAGGGTTGGTCACGTAGCCGATGAACGGCAGGTTCCGGAACTGCTGGGCGACATCGAGCCCGTAGCCGACGACGAACTTGTTCGGGATCGTGAACCCGAGGTAGTCGATCGCGACCTCGCGCTCCTGGCGCTCGGGCTTGTGGAGCAGCGCGGCGAGCTTGATGCTCGCCGGCCGCCGCGTCGCGAGGTTCTCGAGCAGGTAGTGCACGGTGTGGCCGGTGTCGACGATGTCCTCGACCACGATCACGTGCTTGCCCTCGATCGGCCGCGACAGGTCCTGCGTGATCTGGACGACACCGGACGACACCGTCGCATCTCCGTACGAGGAGATGCCGATGAATTCCACGTACACGGGGAGGGCGATCTGCCTCACGAGGTCGGACAGGAAGATCACCGAGCCCTTGAGCACGCCGATGACCACGATGTCGGCCTTGTCGGCGAGCGGACGGTAATCCGCCGTGATCTGGGCGCCGAGCTCTCGCACGCGTGCGGCGATGGCCTCCGCCGAGATCAGCTCGGCAAACGGGTCCGTGGCTCGATTCCAGGCGGGGGGCGCGACCATATCCCCGAGTCTACTCTAACGGGGTAGAATGAATCGAATGGTCGCGACCCTGCCGGAGCTCGATCCCACGATCGGAGCGTTGCTCGGCGAGACGACCACCGAGATCGACGTCGCCCGCAAGAACCGGGTGTTCTGCAACCGCAACCTCCGCATGGACTCGATCGAGATGATCGGGTTCGACATGGACTACACGCTCGCGCTGTACCACCAGGACAAGCTCGAGCAGCTGTCGATCGAGCTGACGCTGAACAAGCTGGTCGACAAGCACCACTACCACGAGGACATCAAGAAGCTCGTCTACGACCCGCGGTGGGCGATCCGCGGCCTCATGGTCGATCGCCAGCTCGGCAACGTGTTCAAGATGGATCGCCACGCGTACGTCGGGCGCTGCTACCACGGCTTCCGCGAGCTCGATCATGACCAGCGGCGCGCGATGTACCGCAACGAGAAGATCAACCTGTCGAGCGATCGCTTCGAGTGGATCGACACGCTGTTCGGTCTGCCCGAGGCGGTGATGTACACGACGATGGTCGACTGGTGCGATCGCCAGACCGGCACCGTCGACTACGACAAGCTGTTCGGCGACATCCGCGCCGCGATCGACGAGGCGCACCGCGACGACACCCTGAAGACGGTGATCAAGAGCGACCTGCCGGCGTACATCGTCAAGGATCCGCTGCTCGGCGAGACGCTCCACAAGTTCCGCAGCTCGGGCAAGAAGCTGTTCCTGCTGACGAACTCGCTGTGGGACTACACGAACGTCGTCATGAGCTACCTGCTCGACGGCGAGCGCAAGGCGTACCCGTCGTGGCGCAACTACTTCGATATCGTCGTCGTCGGCGGCGCGAAGCCCGCGTTCTTCAACGAGCTGCGGCCGTTCGTGCAGATCGATCCGGTGTCGGGCGATCCGATCGCGATGAACGGCGAGATCAAGCACCTGTCGCGCGACCGCGTGTACCAGGGCGGCAACGTGGTCGCGTTCGAGCAGATGACCGGCATCCGCGGCGAGCAGGTGCTCTACATCGGCGACCACATCTACGGCGACATCCTGCGGCTGCGCAAGCAGCACATGTGGCGCACCGCGATGGTGCTGCAGGAGCTCGAGCGCGAGATCTCGGTCAGCGAGCGGCTCGAGGCGCAGATCCAGGATCTCGACCTGCTCGATCGCCGGCACCGCAACCTCGAGTCGGAGATCGACTACCAGACGCTGCGCCTCAAGAAGATCCAGCGGCTGCTCGACGACGCGACGACCTCGGCGTCGCTGCACGCGCGGCTCGAGGACGAGCGCCGGCTCGCGCGCGGCAGCGTCGACTCGCTGCGCGACCGCGCGAACCTGATGACCGCGGAGCTCGACTCGCTCGAGGCGCGCATCGATCGCGCCTACAACCCGCACTGGGGCAGCTGCCTGCGCGAGGGCAACGAGAACTCGCGGTTCGGCGAGCAGGTCAACGACTACGCCGACCTCTACACGTCGCGCGTGTCGAACTTCGGCCCGTACTCGCCGCTGCGCTATTTCCGCGCGCCGCGGCGGCCGATGCCGCACGAGATCTAGGGACGGGCCGCGCGCCTGCGGCGCGCATGATCGATGTCGCGCGGCTGCGCCGCGCTCGGGCGTCAGGCGTCAGGCGTCAGGCGTCAGGCCGAAGACAGGCCGCGCGCTGCGCGCGCTCGATCGGAATCGCGCGCCTACGGCGCGCTCCGAGTACGAGTACGAGTACGAGTACGAGTACGAGTACGAGTACGAGTCAGTCCCGGCGATGCCGCTTGGCGAAGCTCGGGTCGATCCACGCGCTCTTTATTTGCTCGGCGCCCAGCGGCACGCTCGCGATGTCGAAGGGCCGAAGCAATGCCAGGAAGGCATCGAGGTCGTCGGCCAGGCGTGTGAGAGCCGCCGTCTCGTGATCCCAGAAGAACACGGCACCGGCTCGGTCCTCGTCGATGACGACGTAGTTGCCGCCCTCGGCCCACGCGATCGGGTACGCGCGCGCCGACATGTCGTCGACGTTCGCGCGCTCCGAGATGACCTGAGCGACCGGAATGAACTGGTTCACTCCAGCGTGGTTGGCGGCGTCGATCGCGAAGACGTTCGCCTCCGGCGTCGCGCCATCGTGCGCGCGCAGGAACTGCTTCACGCACGCGGAGAGCTCGTGACCGAGTGCGGCCTCGAGCGCCTCGACGGCCGCGAGCGGCGCCGGTGCGCCACCTGTGAGCTTCACGCGCATCGCCCGGCATCGTACTCGTACTCGTACTCGTGCTCGTACTCGATCTTCGAGCGAGCCGGTCGATACATCGTGCGTGACGAGACTGCTGATGCTCCTGATGCTCGCAGCGGGGTGCCGTCCCTACATCTCCGCCGGGTACGATGCGAGCGCACACGTGCGCGGGCCGCTCGCGGCGGCGCTGAATCAGCCGATGCCGCAGGCGCGCACGGCCGCGCTCGCTCCGGTGGGCGGCAGCACGACCGCCGCGCCGGCGGCGACGAGCAGCTACTCGGTCGCGGTCGGCGGCGGCGCGCGTGACTTCACGGTCGCGCTCGCGTTGCACGCGCACAACTACCCGGCGGGCGGCTACGGCGCCGCGGCGGGGCCCGAGACGGTCGCGTCGTCGAGCTCGCTCGATCTCGCGTGGACGTGGCTGCGGTTCCGCCACGTGTCGACGAACGTCCACGCCGGCGGCGCCGGCATGCTGCTCGTCGATCGCGCGACCGGCGACCACGCGATGGGCGAGGGCTTCCGCTACGGCGCGGCGCTCGCGGTGAACGCCTCGATCGTCACCGCGTTCGTCGACTACTACCGCGTCGGCGTCGTGTTCGGCGGCGGACCGGCGACCGGGTTCTCCGAGCTGTCGGGCGTGATGCTCGGGCTCATGATCCGCCAGTAGGCAGCGGCAGCGTCGCCGGCGCCGGCACGCCGAGCCACCTGGCGAGCATCGGCGCGATCTGCAGCATGTCGATCGGGTCGCCGGTCGGCGCGCTCGCCGGGGCGTGGCGCGCGTGGTGCGGCGCGAGGATCACGAGCGGCACGAGGCGGTCGTAGTCGTGCAGCGAGCCGTGGCCGGTGGCGGCGGGCTCGTCCTCGTCCTGCAGGATCCAGCCGCTCGCCGGCAGGTAGAACAGCTCGCCGGAGCGCTCGGGATCGAACGTCAGGCACAGCGCGCGCGCGTCGCCGGTGCGCGCGTCGCAGTGACCCTCGTAGTCGGCGGTGCGGCCGACGCGCTCGATGCCGGGGAACGAGCGCAGCGCGTCCATCGCGCGCTTGGTCGCCGACGCGAGCTCGCCCTTGGGCTGCGCGAGCATCGCCTTGGACAGCACGATGCTGGGATAGTGCGCGGCGTCGATCCAGTGGCCCTCGCCGAGCACCGCCGACGCGGCGTTGTTCGCGGCGATCTCGATCTGCTTCGGCGTCATCCGGCCGCCGTGCACCTTCTCGGGCAGCGGGCTCGCGCCGTGGTCGGCGGTGAGGATCATCGTCCACCGGCCGGCGCCGATCAGGCGATCGAGATCGTCGGTGAACCGCGCGAGCCGCTCGTCGAGGCGCAGCTCCATGTCCCACATCTCCTGCGATTCCTGCCCCCAGCCGTGGCCGACGTAGTCGTGCGCCGACAGCCCGACGACGAGCAGGTCCGGCGCGCCGTGCGTGCCGAGGTGCTCGGCCTCGATCGCGTGCGTCGCGAGATCGAGCACGAGGTCGTTGCCGAGCGGCATCGCGAGCACCGCCTTGCCGGGCGCCTTCGTCGCCTGCGGATCGTGCGGGAACGTCGGCCCGAAGCCCTCCGAGCCGACCTCGCCGGGATCGTCGTCGGGGACGCCGGCGAGCTGCGCGACGTCGGGCCGCGGTGTCCACACGTCGTGCAGGTGATCGGCGATCGGGTGCGCGCGGTTCCAGTCGGCGAGCCATGCCGGCGGCTGGAACGTCGACCACTGCTCGGTCGCCGGGTCGTACCAGATCGCCAGCCCGGCGTGGCCGAGCGGCAGGATCGCGGCGCGCGGCTTGAGCGCGACGTCGATCGCCTTCGCGCCGGTCTTCGTGGCCGCGACCGCGTCGCCGAGGCCGGGCACGCGCAGCCACTTCGCGGTGATCGAGTTGTCGCTGTCGTGCACCGCCTCGAGGATCGTGCCGAGATCGCGGTGCCACCACTCGTCGGAGATGATGCCGGTCTCGTCGGGCGCGCGGCCGGTGCCGAGCAGCGCGTGATCCGGCCCGGTCAAGGTCGCCGCCGACGGGTAGCGGCCGACGTGCCACTCGCCCTCGGCGAGCAGCCGCTCGAACCCGCCGTGCAGCGCCGGCCGCTTCTGCTCGAACGCCCACTCCGGCCACTGATCGATGACGACGAGCACGACGAGGTGGTTGCCGGGGTCCGCCTTGGGGACGGCGGGGGCACGCGTGCCCGTGCACGCGGCGAGGGTCAGGCAGGCCAGAGCGCGGTTCAACGCGCGACACGATACCCCGAACGAGCACCGTGAACGTGGCACGCGCGCTGCTCCTGGATGGCGAGCGGATGGCGCGTCGCACGCAACTCACCGGATCCGCGCGGGTCGCCATGTTGCGAAACGCAACCTGGGTGGCCGTGCTCGTTGCCGGTTGTGCACGCGGCCGTAGCAACGACGTCGGCGACGCGGCCGCGGCCGACGCTGCGAATGTGGACGCACCGCATCACGCTCCCGACGCGCCCGCGGCCGACGCGCACCGGCCGCCCGACGCCGCGGTCGACGCCGGCTGCCCGATCGCGGCCGGCATGACGCCGGCGTTGTCGGGCACGAACGACCTCGCCGCGTACCCGGCGGCGCAGCACGTCGCGCTCGGCGCGATGCTCGGCAGCGACGCCGCCGCGATCGCCTGGGACCGCGCCAAGCTGTACGTCACGGTGACGTCGTCGGCGTTCACGAGCGCGTACGAGCCGCTGCACGTCTATGTCGAGGCCGGCACCGCGCTCGCCGCGGCGGCGCCGTCGACCGGCAAGGAGTACGGCGGCCTCGTCCCGCAGCTGCCGTTCACGCCGACGCACCTGATCGCGGCGCGGCGGGTCAGCGACTCCGGCAGCGGCACGTACGACGCGATCTACACGCCGGCGACGAGCTGGACGGTGCAGGAGATGCCGCTCGTCGCCGGCAGCGACGTGCTCGTGTCGTCCGATCAGCAGACGCTGTCGATCGAGGCGCCGTGGAGCGCGCTCGGCGGCTGCCCGACGACGCTGCGGCTCGCGGTCCACGTCGTCCACGGCGCCGCCGGCAACGAGTGGAAGGACCTCGCGCCGACGACCCACACGCCCTGGCAGGCGCCCGGCGGCGATTACTACGAGATCGATCTCACCGGCTCGACCGCGGTCGCGAGCTGGACGGTGCGCTAGCGCCCGCGCCGGTCACCTCGCGGCGCGTCCGCTGGCTCGTGCTCGTACTCGTGCTCGGCGGTTCGAGCAGCCCGCGCCGCAACCGCGGTGCGGCGCGGGTGTCTGGACCACGTGCGCCTGGTCGCGATCGTCGTGCTCGCCATGGCATGCCGCCCCGGGGAACGTCATGCTCGACGCGTTGAACCGCGGCGGCAGCTACGAGGAGATGTGCGCGTGGGTCGCGCCGCTGCTCGCCGACACCGCGTTCCTCGCGGGCAAGGACGCGCTGCGCGCGACGCTCGAGCAGCTGCGCGCGCGGTGCGACGAGGACGGCGGCGAGTAGCTCGCCGTCACGAGAACAGGCTGAACAGCAGATCGACGACGGCGCGGCCGCGATCCTGATCGACGTGGAGCGTCAGGATCTGGCGCTGGATCGAGCCGCTGCCGCCGAGCTGCGCCTTCTCGCGCTCGAGCGCCGCACGCTCGCGCTCGAGATCGCGGCGCGCGGCCTGCTCGAGGCCGCCCTTCATCACGAAGTCGACGATCGCCGGCAGCTCGCCGGCGTC
>JBLMXA010000425.1:0-3595 GCA_050257515.1 Acidobacteriota bacterium
CGTCGAGCTCGCGCGCCTGCTGCAGCCGACGCCGGCGACCGGCGGGTGGACCGAGAGCGACGCCGAGAAGTGGTGGAAGGAGTTCCGCGCGCAGGAGCCGGTCGTCGATCCGGCCACCGCACCGACGATCACGATCACCGTCGATCTCGGCCGCCGCGCGAGCTAGGGCATGAACAGGTCGGTCAGCGTGTCGGCCGAGCCCATGTTGCAGGTCTCGCCGAGGCAGTCGAGCTGCCACAGCTGCTCGATCGTCGCGAGCAGCGAGTAGTGGTTGCTCGGCTGGTTCGACACCTTGTGCGCCGGCGCCTTCGACGTCAGCACGATCGCGGGCGCACGCGCGCCGCCGAGGATGGTGCCGTCGGGCAACGTCGGGCTGCCGCAGCAGCCGTCGAAGCCGGCGTAGTCATCCTCGTCCCACGCGATGACGATCGCCGAGTCCTGCTGCCACGCGCGCGAGCTCTCGATCGCGCTGACCGTCTGGCGCAGGTAGTCGTCGCCGAGCCGGATCACCTGCGAGTCGGTGCCGCCGCACTCCGGGATGCCGAGCGCGGCCGCGTTGGCCGCCGACACGCCGTGCATGTCGTGGCACTGGTCGGGGCTCAGCCACACGAAGTCGGGCACGGTGTTCGCGTCGAGATCCGCCTGCAGCTGCGAGGCCTCGACGATCTTCTGCATGCGCGCCGGGTCGTTGCGAACGTCCGAGAAGTACTCGAACGGGTTGTGCTTCTGCGCGTACAGCTTGCGCGGTGCGCCGGTGACCGGATCGTACGGCCAGTACTCGACGGTCGCGCCCGTCGACGGGATCGACTGCATGTACGCGGTCCAGGTCAGCCCGTGGTCCTCGAGGCGGTCGACGAGGTTGTCGCCGTCGAACATGTGCGGCGTCGCCGACGCGCTCGCGATCTGCTCGGGCGACAGCGTCACGACGTCGGTCGCGTCGCCGGAGTCGGGCACGAACTCCTCGGGCGAGCACGTGACGTCGGCGCCGGCGCGGCAGTCGTCGAAGATGCCCTGGAAGTAGCCCGAGAACATCGACAGGTAGTTCGGCAGGCTCGGGTGCGTGACGCCGAAGTACTGCATCGCGACGCCGCCCTGGCCCGCGAGCGAGTTGATGAACGGCGCATCCGCGGTGTTGCCGATGATCTCGGCCGTGCCGTGGTTCTCCATCATGATGAAGAAGATGTGCTGGAAGTGACGGCCCGCGCTCGCGCTGACCGCCTGCTCCGCCGTCGCCTGCGGGGCCGGCTCGCTCGCGCACGCCGCGAGCAACGATCCACAGAACACCCATCCGATTGCCTGACGCATTGACGTTCTCCTTGTTGCTGTCAGGTCCTCGGTAACACTCGCGGATCGCACGCCCGGGCAGCGTCACGTGATGTTCACGTGGCGTTACCGTGGCGGTTCACGTGGCCGGTCGTCAGGCGCGATCACGGATTGCAGCTGACGATCGTCGGCGGATACGTGTCGGAGCAGCCGACGCCGATGTACGGTGCCGCGCACAGATCATAGAGCGCGCTGATGCACGCCTGCGCGGCGCACGACGCGGAGCCGCCGCACGCCGCGGGGATCGGCTTGCACTCGGAGCGGCCGTCGGCCGAGCCGCCGAAGTACCTCACCTCGGCCTGGGTCGTCGTGCACGAGGTGCTGCCGCTGTCGCCTCCGCACGACGCGAGCAGCAGCGCGAAGAACGCGGTTCGCATGGGCGATCAGGTACCACGTGGGGGCGTCGCCACACCTCAGAAGCTGGGGGGTGAGTCCCCACCGCGGGCCGCGAGTCCCCACGGATCTCGTGCGCCTACACCGCGCGCGGGCTGGTACACGGCATGCTCTTGCGGGGACTTGGAGGCGATCCATGTCGAAGCTCTTCACGGTTCTCGCGCTGGTTCTGGGCCTGGGCACGGCCGCTCGCGCCGAGACCGTCGACTGGAGCCAGTACATCGACAAGAACCCGTCGCAGCCGATCGCGTCGTCGTCGCGCGCGCGACCGATGGCGGTCGCGAAGACGTCCAAGTCCGCGAAGGCGACGAAGACCTCCCGGGCCAAGCCGAAGGCCCGCGCGAAGACCAAGGCGCGGCGGAAGTAGCCTGGCGCGCCACCCGCCGCTGGCTGCGCAGCTCGCTCGCGGTCACGTCGCGCTCGCGGCGCAGCCGCGACGCGCGGCCGAAGCCGAGCCGGCTCGCGATCGCGTCGATCTCGAGATCGGTGTGGACGAGCAGCGCCACCGTCGCGGCCGACGTCCGGCGCGTGCTGCGCCCCGTCCTCGAGCGCGGGCCGGCCGGCGACCCCGCTACGCCAGCTGCCGCGTGCTCGCCGCGCCGCGTGTAAGCAGGTTTCAGCCGAGCCTTTTGTGCGGTGAGCTAGCATCGTCACGTGGCCGGCCGCGCCTTCGCACTGGTCTGGCTGTCTGGATGCTCGTTCACGCATGGCTCTGCGAGCGCGCCGTTCGACGGTCGCAGCGACAGCGCGACGAGCGCACCGGACGCGGCGAGGCTTCCGGACGCGCCGCTCGCGGATGTCGCGGCGGCGACCGGCTCGATCGCGGTGACCCCGGAGACGCTGACCACCGGTGACGTCGAGCTCGCGATCGAGGGCACGACCGACTGGGCGCACTGGGGCTACGGCGGTGTCCAGTTCGATCACAAGGCCGGCGGCACCGCGATCTCGGACGCGACGGGCTCCGGACAGGTGTTCGCGATCGTCGGCGCCGCGGTCACCTCGTCGTGGACCGGCGGTGCGCCCGACCCCACCGCCACCGCGACCACCACGGGGATCGCGACCACCGCGCCCGACCGCATCTCGCTCACGGTCGCGGCGAGCACCGCGTCGCAGACGCTGCGGCTCTACGTCTCGGGCCGCTCGGCGCGCGGCAAGCTCGTGCTGGCGCTGTCGGACAGCTCGGCGGCGAGCTACACGAACAACCAGTTCCAGAGCGGCGGCGACTGGTACGCGCGTTACACGATCGTGTTCCGCGCCGCGGCCGCCGGTCAGACGCTGAACGTCGACTGGTACGACGACGCCGACTTCACGGGCAATGCATGGACGACCCTGCTGAGCGCGACCCTGTACTGACCACGACCGTCCGCGTGGCGCGCGCGCGACAGTGTGGCGCGCCGCTCACGCCGGGCGCGCGCGAACCTGCGGGAACCCGTGGCCGCGGCCGGGCACGCGACGTGAACCAGCGCGCGCGCGTGCGTGCGCTCGCGCTGATCGTGCTGCTCGGCTGCCATCACGGGTTTCACCCGGCCGTGATCCCGAACCTGTCGCAGGCACCCGAGGACAAGCGCGACGATCTGATCCAGACGCCGCTGGTCCGGCCCACGCCCGAGCAACGGCCGAAGACCAGGCACGGGCTCGAGCAGGAGACGTTCGCGGCGACCGCCGCGGCGATCCTCGGCCAGGCGTTCTCGAAGACCGAGAACACGACGCTCGGCTGGGAGTGGATCGACGTCGAGCCCGCGCAGCGGCCGCGCGCGACCGGCGGCGACGGCACCCCCGCGCCCGCACCTGCACCGCCGGTCGATCCCGACGGCCTCGTGCCGTGGATCAAGCTCGACCCCGCACGCTAGGAGCGAGGCCGGTCACGTACCGGTGCGTC
>JBLMXA010000426.1:0-2829 GCA_050257515.1 Acidobacteriota bacterium
CAGCAGCAGGTCGGCCTGCGCGATCGGATCCTCGGCGGGGCGGAAGAACTGGTAGGCGCCGCGGATCACGCCGGCGGCCTTCGCGTTCGCCCAGTGCGTGGCGAACATCGGATCGGGGTACTGCGTGCCGTCGCTCGCGCGCACGAACGCGAACTCGATCCCGGCGGCGTGCGCCATCGCGAAGTCGACCGTCGGGTCGTAGGACGACACGTCCATGCCCTTGATCGTCGGCCCGTCGGCGCAGGCGACGTCGGCCTGCTCGATCGAGCGCGTCGGGACGGCGCAGCCGGCGAGCGCGAGCGCGAGCCAAGGCCCCTTCATCGGCCGCGGACATTACTGCGAAAAGGTCGGACCAGTCTACTTGGACGGATATTTCTGAGCACATGCGGACATTTGCGCCGCATCGATCGCCGCATCCGGGAGGACGGGCACGCTGGTGTCCGGGTGATCGAAGTCGAACAGATCGAACGGCGGGACCGCGTTGGCGTCGCGATGACTCAGCGCCGGCAGCCCGAACCGCGCCTCGACAAACCGCAGGATGCTCGTGTGATCGGTGACGACGTGCGAGACGTAGCCGCGCCTGGCATACGGCGACACGACGAGCAGCGGCACGCGCAGGCCGGTCTGGTCGTACGCGGCCGGCACGTCGCCGGACTCGAGCGCGGGCGGAATGTCGTCGGGCGGGCACGCCGGCTGCGGCGGCACGTGATCGTAGAACCCTCCCTGCTCGTCGAACGTGATGAACATCGCCGTCCTCGGCCACGTCGGCGCCGACGTCACCGCTTGCACGATGCTCGCGACCATCGCCTGGCCGACCTGCATGTCGGCCGGTGGATCCTCGTCGGGCGACAGCCCGCCCTTCATGTCGCTGCCCTCGACGAATACGACCTGGGGCAGCATGCCGGCGGCGGCGTCGTCGAAGAACTGCTGGAACGTCTCGACGTGCGCGATGTTCTTCGCGTAGGTCTCGTCGAGGATGCCGATCGACGGGAAGTCCTGCGCGTACATCTTCCACGTGATCTTCGCGTCGTTCAGCCGCGTGAACAGGTTCGGTAGGATCGCGCCGGTCGGGTCCTTCTGCGGCGGGAACACGTTGGAGATGATCCCGTACGACGTGCCCGCCATGTAGAACGCCCGGTTGGTCCAGCTGTTCGCCTGCACCGAAGCGAAGTGGCGGTCGGAGCTCGCGAACGCGCGTGCGAGCGCGTAGTAGTACGGCAGGTCGGTCTCGTCGTAGTAGCCGAGCGCGCGGGCGCCGGTCGGATCGCTGGCGCTCGCGTTCTGCGCGGTGAAGCCGTCCATCGCGCCGCCGTCGACCTCGCGGTGGACCTCGTCCCACGACTCGGCGGGGTTGTCGAAGCAGTACGCGGTCTGGTGGAAGCGCGAGATCGTGGCGCCGGGGGTCGTCGGATCGGGGTTCGTCGCGTCGGGCGCGGCACCGTCGACCGTCTGGCCGGGCACGGTGAGCGTCGAGAAGTAGTGATCGAACGTGCGATTCTCCTGCATCACGAGCACGACGTGATCGATCGGGATCTTCGAGCCGAGCCGCGGGAACTCGGCGAGCGTCGCGCTCGCGGAGTCACCGGCGCCGAACGCGCAGCTCGCGCGGCACTGATCCGCCGGCTTGCAGGGCGGAGGACCGGACGAGCCCGAGCACGCCGCGAGCAGGACGAGCAGCCACCGCATCGCGGACAGTCTACGCGCGGCGCGGGCGAAGGGCACGGCGGGCGGCGAGGTACGCGGGCGACGCGGCGACGCGCACGAGGTGGCGGGCGGCGGTGGGGCCGCCGGCGAGCTC
The DNA here is from genome assembly GCA_050257515.1 of Acidobacteriota bacterium. Taxonomy (GTDB): domain Bacteria; phylum Myxococcota_A; class Polyangia; order Haliangiales; family Haliangiaceae; genus JABFXX01. The sequence continues at coordinate 1,799 of JBLMXA010000426.1, forward strand.
GATCGCGATGCCGGCGTGGCCGCACGCGAGCAGGCCGGCGCGATCGGCGGCGCGCTCGCAGGCGGCGCGGAACGCGTCGGGATCGCCGGCGTCGCCGAACACGACGAAACAGTCGGTGACGCGCCGGCGCAGCTGCACCGGCAGCGCGGTGCGCAGTCGCTCCGCGTCCTTCGCGAGCGCGCGATCGGCGGTCGGCGGCGTGCCGCGCGCGAACGCGAGGCGCAGCGCGGCGACCATCCGCGCGAACGCGTCGGCCTCCTGCGCGGCCGCGAACAGCCGGCGCGAGCGCGCGAGCTCGACGACGCGGCCGAGCAGGAAGCGCAGCTCGAGATCGGCGCGCGGATCGTGGCGGTCGGCGTGCGTGCGCGCGCGGACGGTCGCGAGCCTGGGCCCGAGCACGACGACCGGCGGCGACGCGAGCAGCAGCGCGAGATCGGGGGTGCCCGGGCGCGTCGTCGCGTAGACGAGCGTCAGCGGCCCGCCGAGGGCGTTGGCGATCTGCGGGTACATCGCGGCGGCCGCGGACTCGCTCGTCGGCGGCACGCGCCGCGCGTCGCCCAAGCCGGCGCGCTCGAGCGCGGTGCGCGCGTCCGGGCACACGAGCGACGCCGCCTCGCCGACGAGCTCGAACAGCTCGGCGAGCGGCTCGTCGCCCGGATCGTCGACGAGCGCGCGGCGGTCGGCCTCGGGCACCGCGCCGTAGGCCTCGTCGGAGGCCATCGCGCGCGCGGCGTGCGCGGCGAGCCACAGGTCATCGTCCTCGACGATCGGCGCGCCGAGCGCACGCGCGAGCTCGTAGATCGCGCGCGCATCGTCGCCGCGACCGTCGCGCGCCAGCTCGCGCGCGTACGCGAGCACGTCGGCAGGCTCGTGGTCGGCCTCGACGAGCGCGGCGAGCGAGTCGCCGGCAGGCCGCCCCGCGCTCGCCGCGAGCTCGACGAGCCCGCGCCGCGCGGCGAGCGCACCGTCGGAGTCCGCGGCGGTCGCGACCGCGCGCTGGTACGCGGCGAGCGCCGCCCGCTCGTCGCCGC
>JBLMXA010000427.1:0-5543 GCA_050257515.1 Acidobacteriota bacterium
CGGTCCAGGAGCTGCCGCCGCTGCTGATGGCGAGCACGCGGTTCCTCGCCGCCGGCGGCGTGATGCTCGCGGTCGCGCGCCGGCGCGGCGCCGCGTGGCCGTCGCGGCGCGCCTGGTTGCGCGCGCTGCCGGTCGGCGCGCTGCTGTTCCTCGGCGGCAACGGGTTCGTCTCGCTCGCCGAGACGAACGTGTCGTCGGGCGGCGCGGCGGTCGTGTGCGCGACGATGCCGCTGTGGGTCGGCGTGCTCGGCGTCGTGCTCGGCGGGCGGCCGACCGCGCGCGAGTGGCTGTCCCTCGTGCTCGGGTTCGTCGGCGTCCTCGTGCTGATGGGCGGCCCCTCGCTCGCCGGCGACTCCTTGCACATCGGCCTCATCATCGCGTCGCCGGTGCTGTGGGCCCTCGGCTCGGTGATCGCGCGCCGGCTCAGGCTGGCCGACGGCCCGCAGGCGACCGTCGTGTCGGCGGCGCTGCAGATGATCTGCGGCGGCGGCGTGCTCGCGATCGTGGGGCTCGTCTCCGGCGAGGCGTTGCCGGTGCACGCGAGCGCGCACGCGTGGCTCGCGGTCGGCTACCTCGCGGTGTTCGGCTCGATCGTCGGCTTCACCGCGTACGCGTGGCTGCTCGGCCACGCGCGCCCTGTCGTCGCGACGAGCTACGCGTACGTGAACCCGATCCTCGCGGTGCTGATCGGCGCCGCGCTCTACGGCGAGCCGCTCGGCTGGACGACCGTGGTCGCGAACGTGCTGATCGTCAGCGCGATCCTGCTCGCGCTCAAGAAGCGTTGACCGCGCGAGGCACGCGCGATGCTTGGACGTCCAACATGCAGCCCAGCCGGCCCTCCCTCGCCGTCTACGAGGAACTGAGGCAGTACGTGCCGCACGGCCATCCGGCACACCGGGCGGGCCCGCGCGGGTCGCCCGCGTCGGCGTTCGTTTGGCTGCTCCAGGTCGCGCGCGCCGCGGTGAGGCGTTTTCGCAGGCGGGACGCGCGCTAGCGCACGCACGCCGTCTAAGTGGCGCGCGCGCGCCGCTTTCGCTACGCTCACCACATGTTGCGGGTGGTCCTCCGGTCCGCGCTCGTCGCGCTCGTTTTCACGGGCGCGTGCGGCGAGCCGCCCAAGATCGTCAAGCACCCCAAGAAGACGCAGCCGCAGAAGAACTCGAAGGCGCTGATCAACGAGGCACGCGACGATGCGAAGAACGGCGACATCGACGCCGCCGACAAGGCCTACGCCGACGCGTACGCGGCCGACAAGTCGTTCGACACGCTCGAGGAGTACGTCGCCGACTTCCTGCTCCACTCCGGCCGCTCGAGCAAGGCGATCGATCTCGCGAAGACGTACGTCGGCGACAACATCGCCGATCCGAAGGGCTACAACCTGCTCGCCGAGGCGCAGCTCGCCGCCGGCAACGGCAAGGAGGCACTCGACGCCGCCGACCAGCTGCTGCAGCTCAAGGGCAACGACGATCCCGCCGGTCACGAGAAGAAGGGCCGCGCGCTCGTCCTGCTCGAGAAGACGCACGAGGGCGTCGAGGAGCTGCGCCAGGCGGTGACGCTCGATCCGAAGAGCGCGACCTATCACAAGGCGCTCGGCGAGGCGCTCGCGAACGCCGAGAAGAACTTCGACGCCGCGGCGCTCGAGTTCCGCGCCGCGATCAAGGCCGATCCGAACGACCCCGAGGCGCACGTGCTGCTCGGCATGGCGCTGCGCAACCAGAACGAGCTCGACGAGGCGAAGAGCTACCTCGACAAGGCGATCGAGCTCGATCCGCGCAGCGGCCGCGCGTACTTCGAGCTCGGCCTGCTCTACAACATCGAGAAGAAGCAGGCCGACGCCGAGCAGGCGCTGTCCAAGGCGATCCAGCTCGCGCCGAACGACTCGCTGTTCTGGTACGCGTACGGTGAGATCTTCCGCGTCCAGGAGCGCGACGACGACGCGATCAAGGCGTACCGCCAGGCGGTCCAGCTCGATCCTCCGTACCCCAAGGCGCTGCTCAAGCTCGGCATGATGCTCGTCGATCGCAAGCAGTACGACGAGGCGGAAGGCCTGCTGACCCAGGCGCTGCGCCGCGACTCGCACGCGGTGATCGCGCTGTTCTATCTCGGCATCCTCCACCAGGCGCAGAACAAGCCGCGCCTGGCGCTCGACAACTACGAGCAGTTCATCAAGCAGGCGCCCAAGGGCGACGAGCTGCTGCCGAAGGCGCGCCAGGCGATGGAGTCGCTGAAGCGCCACCGCTAGCCGGGCGTTCCGGAAGCCGAGAACCGGAACAGGAACCGGAATCTCCGCGAATTCCGAGCTCTGGTTGCTGTTCCGCTTCTCCGTTCGTCTTCTTCGACGGATGTTCATCCGCTATGTTGCGTCCGTTATCTTGACAGCTCGTCCGCTTCCGAGTTAGACATGTATCCGTTATGGCGGATACGCGCGGAGAGGCTCGATGACGACGCTGATCGTCCTCGCGCTCACCAGCCTCGGTGCGGCGACCGTCAATGGCGCGCTCGGCTACGGCTACTCGTCGATCTCGGTGCCGATCGCGCTGCTCGTGATCGCCGGCCGCGTGCTGAACCCGGCGATCGTGATCGTCGAGGTCGCGATCAACCTGTACGCGCTGTGGTGGAACCGCGGTGCGATCCGCAGCGTGCTGCCGCGCGTGGCTCCGCTCGCGGCCGGGCTCGCGCCGGGCGTGATCGTCGGCGCCGCGCTGCTCGGCATCGTCGCGCCGCGCGACGTCAAGCTCGTTGCATTCCTCGTGCTGCTGCCGCTGATCCTGATCCAGGCCTCGGGGCGGCGATGGCCCGTGCGCAACGAGCGCCGCGCGTCGGTGCCGCTCGGCGCCGGCGTCGGCCTGCTCTACGGGCTGACGACGATCTCCGGCCCTCCGCTCGCGCTGTTCTGGAACAACCAGGGCCTCGCGAAGGACGAGTTCAAGGTCGGCCTCGCGGTCGTCCGCACGATCGAGAGCGTGTGCGCGCTCGCCGCGTACGCGTCCCTCGGCCTGGTGACGCGCGAGAGCGCGGGCATCCTGCCGTGGATCGTCCCCGGCGTGCTCGTCGGGTTCCCGGCCGGCCACTGGCTGATCCGCCGCGTCGGCGCGGACACGTTCCGCCGCGTGTGCATGAGCTTCGACGCGTACCTGGTGTCGTTCGGGCTCGCGCGCACGCTCGTCGCGACCGGCGTGGCGCCGGTCGCCGCCTACCAGCTGCTCGTCGCGACCGCGATCGTCGACACGCGCCTGCTGTGGAGCTTCTTCCGCACGCAGCGGCCGAAGCTCGTCGAGACCCAACCCGGGCTACTGGAGGTCGCATGACCACGCCATCCGAGGGCGCGTCCGCGCTCGACATCCTGAAGTGGGCGAGCGACTCGTTCGGCGAGCGGCTCACGTTCGCGACCGGTTTCGGCGCGGAGGGCTGCGTGATCATCGATCTCGTCGGCCGCGCGCGGCTGCCGATCGATCTGTTCACGCTCGACACCGGCGTGCTGTTCCCCGAGACCTACGAGCTGTGGCGCCGGCTCGAGGCGAAGTACGGCGTGACGATCCGCGCCGTCCGCCCCGCGCAGACGATCGAGCAGCAGGCGGACTCGCACGGTCCCGCGCTGTGGGAGCGCGATCCCGATCGCTGCTGCAAGCTGCGCAAGGTCGAGCCGCTCGCGCAGGCGCTGGTCGGCTTCGACGCGTGGATCACCGCGATCCGCCGCGACCAGACGCCGGAGCGCGCGACCGCGCAGATCGTCGAGCCCGATCGCAAGTTCGAGCTCGTCAAGATCAACCCGCTGGTCGCGTGGACGCACGACCAGGTGTGGGCGCACCTGTACGCGCACGACGTCCCCTACAACCCGTTGCACGAGCAAGGCTACCCGTCGATCGGGTGCCAGCCGTGCACGTCCGCCGTCGTCCCCGGCGAGAACCTGCGAGCCGGCCGCTGGCGCGGCTCGGCCAAGAAGGAGTGCGGGCTCCACTCTCCCGCGGTGAAGGAAGGAACCTGATGTCGAACCTCGTTGCACCCCATGGCGGAGCCCTCGTCGACCGGATCACGAAGGACCCGGCCACCGTCACCGCGCGCGCCCAAGGCCTGCCGTCCGTCGAGCTCGACGCGCGCGAGCTCGCCGATCTCGAGCTGATCGCGATCGGCGCCGCGAGCCCGCTCACCGGCTTCGTCGGCAAGGCCGATTACGACTCGATCCTCGCGAGCACTCGCCTCGCGAGCGGCGTCGTGTGGCCGTTCCCGTTCACGCTCGCGACCGACGTGCCGGCGAAGCCGGGCGACGAGCTCGCGCTACGCGACGGCACCGGCCGGCTGTGGGCCGTGCTGACCGTCAGTGATGTCTACCAGCGCGACACCGAGCGCGAGCTCGACGCCGTGTACGGCACGCGCGAGCCGTCGCACCCGGGCGTCGCGTACACGCTGTCGCGGCCGGCGCGGCTCGTCGGCGGCGACGTCGACGTGCTGCCGCTGCCCGAGCTGCCATTTCAGCAGCACCGGCTCACCCCGCGCGAGCTGCGCGCCGAGCTCGAGAAGCGCGGCTGGACGCGCGTCGCCGGGTTTCAGACCCGCAACCCGATCCACCGCGCGCACGAGCACCTGACGAAGCTCGCGCTCGAGGTCTCGGACGGCATCGTGATCCACCCGCTCGTCGGCGAGACCAAGAGCGACGACGTGCCGGCGGCCGTGCGGTTCGCCGCGTACGAGGCGCTGCTCGCGAAGTACTACCCGGCGCAGCGCACGCTGCTCGCCGCGTTCCCCGCGGCGATGCGCTACGCCGGCCCGAAGGAGGCGCTGTTCCACGCGCTCGCGCGCAAGAACTACGGCATCAACCAGCTGATCATCGGCCGCGACCACGCCGGCGTCGGCAGCTTCTACCCGCCGCTCGCGGCGCAGGAGATCTTCGACAAGTTCCCCAAGCTCGATCTCGGGATCGTGCCGCTCAAGTTCGAGCCGACGTTCTTCTGCCGCGCGTGCGACAACCTCGCGAGCGCGCGCACGTGCCCGCACGACAAGACCGAGCGCGTCGAGCTCTCGGGCAGCAAGGTGCGCGAGACCCTGCGCGCCGGCGGCCACCTGCCGCGCGAGTTCTCGCGGCCGGAGGTCGCGGAGGTGCTGCGCGCGCACTTCTCTCCCGAAGTCCGGAGTCCGAAGTCCGAAGTCCCCGCCTCGGGGGGCTTCATTTTGTGGTTCACGGGATTGAGCGGTGCCGGCAAGAGCACGCTCGCGAACGCGCTCGCCGACCAGCTGAAGCACGAGCGCAAGCTCGAGATCCTCGACGGCGACGAGGTCCGCACGCACCTGTCGAAGGGCCTCGGGTTCTCGAAGGAGGATCGCGACACCAACATCCACCGCATCGGCTACGTCGCGCGCACGCTCGCGTCGCACGGCGTGGGCGTGGTGACCGCCGCGATCTCGCCGTACGCCGAGACCCGCAAGCAGGTGCGCGAGCTCGCCGAGGCCAAGGGCGTCGCGTTCGTCGAGGTGTTCGCGAGCGCGCCGCTCGACGCGCTCGTCGCGCGCGACGTCAAGGGCCTCTACAAGAAGGCGCTCGCGGGCGA
>JBLMXA010000428.1:0-8911 GCA_050257515.1 Acidobacteriota bacterium
GTGCAACGCGATCGCGCCCGCGGAAGTGGCGCGCGTGATCATCAACGAGGGCGACCACGCGATGGAGCTGGTGGTGCCCGACGACAAGCTGAGCCTGGCGATCGGGCGCAAGGGCCAGAACGTGCGCCTGGCGTCGCAGCTCACCGGCTGGCGCATCGACATCCACAGCGAGTCGAAGATCTACGAGCTCGAGCGCCGCGCGAAGGAGCAGATCGCCCAGGCGGTCGCGCACGAGGGCTTCGACAACAACGTCGCCGAGACGCTGTTCAAGCTCGGCTGGCGCTCGGTCGGCGAGCTCGCGCGCGCGCACGTCGAGGAGATGGCGGGCGTGCCCGGCGTCGGCGGGCCCGAGGGCGCGACCAAGATCATCAACGCGGCGAAGCACTACATGGCCGGTGGCGGCCGTCGCAAGGACGACGCGCGCAAGGAGGCCGAGCGGCGCAGCCAGCTCAGCGGCGACCAGCAGCTGCTCGAGCTCGACGGCGTCGACGAGGAGGTGCTCGGCGTGCTGAACCAGGCGAACATCCACTCGCCCGAGGACCTCATCAAGACGCCGATCGACCAGGTCGCGACCGCGACCGGCATCGACATGGGAGATCTCGCGCGGCTGCGGCAGCGCGCGATCTCCTGGCTGTCAGAGGTGTCGTCCTGAGCGCCGCTTCCTCCCTCGACTCGCGCCGCTCGTCGATGCGCACGTGCGTGGGCTGCCGCGCGATCGACGCGCGAGAAGCCCTCGTGCGCGTCGCGGGGGTGCCCGGACGGGGTGCGTGGGTGCACGACCGGGCGGCGTGTGTGGAGGCGGCCGGGCGTGGCGGGCTCCAGCGCTCGCTGCGCCGGGCGCCAACCTCCGCCGAGCGGTCGCGACTGTCATCGATCGGCGACAAAGGAGTGAAATCGTGACCGAGTGCGAGCGAAGCGAGCGCGAGGCACCCCACGCGACTGCGTGCCGCGAGGCCAAATCGCAGATCGCGGACGTTCCTAGCCAAAAGGCTGCTGGCCTCGATGGCGCGAAAGCTGTAGAAAGTCCCCCACGGATTCAGGCGAAGGAATGACCGGAGAGAAGATGCGCGTTTACGAGATTGCCAAAGAGGTCGGGATTCCGAACAAGGACCTCATCGCCAAGATCCGTGCGCTCGGGCTGGAAGTGAACAACCACATGTCTTCGCTCGACGCGGATGATGTCGCGCGCATCAAGCGGTCGCTCGAGAAGGAGAAGGCCTCGGTGGCCGCGCCCGCGCAGACCCAACGGCTGTCCACCGGCGCCGTGCTCCGGCGCCGCTCGAGCGGTGACAAGACCGCCGAAGGTGGCGACACGACTTCCGAAAAGGCGCCGGTCCGTCCGGTCGAGCGCCACGTCGCCACACCCGCTCCGGCGCCCGTCGCGCCCGCTCCGGTCGTCCGCCGCCGCGTCGAGGCGGCTCCGCCGGCAGCGCCGGCGCCCAAGCCCGAGCCGGCCCCGGTGGTTGAAGCAAAGGCTCCCGCGCCCGTCGAAGCCAAGGCTCCTGTGGTCGAGGCGAAGGCTCCGGTCGTCGAGGTGAAGGCTCCCGTGGCCGAGCCGCCGGCGCCCGCCAAGCAGCCGGAGCCGGCGCCGCAGCCTCCCGCGCCCGAGGCCCGCGGGCCCAGGCCCGACGCCGCGCCGCCGCAGCCGCCGGTCGAGCCGCGCGGGCCGCACCAGGAAGTTCCCGCGCCGCCGCCCGCACGGTCGCGCGTGATCGTCGCCGGTCCGCAGGTCGTCGCGCGCCCGTCGGCGGGTGGTCACGAGACCGTCGCGCCGCGCGCTCCGGAGCGCCAGCCGGTCGCTCCCCCGCCGTCGACGCAGCTGCCCTCGCGCGTGACGTCGGTGCGGTCCACGCCGGCGGCGCCCGCCGCGACGGCGAACGAGCCGCGCACCGTCGAGCAGGTCGCCGACAGCGCGCGCAGCCGGTTCGAGCTCGAGCTCGAGCGCGCCCGCGCGCGCACGGCCGAGCGGCCGCGTCCGGACACCGAGGATGGTATCGAGCCCGCGCCGCCGGCTCCCGCGCCGGCGCCGCCCCGCGAGGGCAGGCCCGCGGTCGGCACCGTGATCGCGCTGCCGCCGCGCATCAAGATCACCGAGCGCACGCCGGTCGGCGGCCGTCCGCCTCCCGGCCCGCAGCCGGTCAACCCGATCCGCGGTCGGTTCGCGCAGCAGCAGCAGCGCGGTGGCCCGCGCGGTCCCGGCGGTCGCCCCGGCCCCGGCGGCGCCGGCGGCGGCTACGACATGCGCAAGAAGCTGCCCCTCGGCAAGAAGGGCAAGCAGACGCAGCTCACCACGCCCGCCGAGCACAAGCGCGTGATCCGCATCGAGGACACCATCGCGATCCAGGATCTGGCGCACCACATGAGCATCAAGGCGCCGCAGGTGCTCGCGAAGCTGTGGGGCATGGGCATGACGGGCGTCAACATCAACGCCTCGATCGACTTCGACACCGCCCAGATCCTCGCGAGCGAGTTCGGCTACGAGGTCCAGAACGTCGCGTTCAAGGAAGAGGACGTCTTCGCGCCCAAGAGCGACGACTCCGAGAAGCTCGTCACGCGCGCGCCGGTGGTGACGATCATGGGTCACGTCGATCACGGCAAGACGTCGCTGCTCGACGCGATCCGCAAGACGCGCGTCGCGGCCGGCGAGGCCGGCGGCATCACCCAGCACATCGCCGCGTACAAGATCAAGACCGCCGACGGCAGGGACATCGTGTTCCTCGACACGCCGGGCCACGAGGCGTTCACCGAGATGCGCGCGCGCGGCGCGCAGGCGACCGACATCGTCGTGCTCGTCGTCGCCGCGAACGACGGCGTGATGCCGCAGACCGTCGAGGCGCTGTCGCACGCGAAGGACGCGAAGGTCTCGATCATGGTCGCGGTCAACAAGATCGACCTGCCCGATGCCCAGCCCGAGCGCGTCAAGCAGCAGCTCGCCGATCACGGCCTCATCCCCGAGGAGTGGGGCGGCGACACGATCTACGTCAACGTCTCGGCGCTCAAGGGCGAGAACATCGACAAGCTGCTCGAGTCGATCGCGGTCACCGCCGAGGTGCTCGAGCTCAAGGCCAATCCCGACAAGCCCGCCGCCGGCGTGGTGATCGAGGCGCGCCTCGATCGCAACCGCGGCCCGATGGCGACCGTGCTCGTGCAGGAAGGCACGCTGCACGTCGGCGACATCCTCGTCGCCGGCCGCACGTTCGGCAAGGTGCGCGCGATGCTCGACGATCGCGGCGAGTCGCTCGAGACCGCCGGTCCGTCGACGCCGATCGAGGTGCTCGGCCTCGACGGCGTGCCCGAGGCCGGCGATCAGGTGAACGCCGCCGAGGACGACAAGGTCGCGAAGCAGGTCGTCGAGCACCGCCGCCAGCAGTTCCGCAAGCGCGAGCTCGCGTCGACGTCGAAGATCTCGCTCGAGAACCTGATGGAGCGGATGGCGGAGAGCGCCGACAGCAAGGAGCTGAAGATCGTCCTCAAGGCGGACGTCCAGGGCTCGGCCGAGGCGCTCAAGGCCGCGCTGACGAAGCTGTCGACCGAGAAGGTCAAGGTCACCGTGATCTCGGCCGCGGTCGGTGGCATCACCGAGAGCGACGTCAACCTCGCGAAGGCGGGCGGTGCGATCATCGTCGGCTTCCACGTCCGCCCCGCCGGCAAGAGCCAGAAGCTCGCCGAGCAGGAGGGCGTGCAGATCCGCCTCTACGACATCATCTACGACGCTCTCGACGAGGTGAAGGCGGCGATGGCCGGCCTGCTCGCGCCGATCAAGCGCGAGGTCGCGATGGGCAAGCTGCAGGTCCGCGAGACGTTCTCGATCCCGAAGATCGGCACGGTCGCGGGCTGCATGGTCACGGAGGGCAAGATCAACCGCAAGGCCCACCTCCGGATCATCCGGGACGCGATCCAGGTCTACGAGGGCAAGATCGGCTCGCTGCGTCGCTTCAAGGACGACGTCAGCGAGGTCCAGCACGGATTCGAGTGCGGCGTCATGGTCGCGGGCTGGAACGAGATCAAGCAGGGCGACGTGATCGAGGCCTACGAGGTCATCGAAGAAGCGGCGCAGCTCTAGTACGCTGTCAGGGTGTACGTCGGCATCGCCAAGCTCGCGCTCCTGATCGGCGACGCCCACTCGCTCAAGGAAAAGCGGATGGTGCTGCGGCGGATCAAGGACCGCGTCCGCGAGCGCCTGCACGTCACGCTGAACGAGGTCGGCGAGCTCGACGTCTGGCAGCGCGCCGAGCTCGGCTGCGCCGTGGCGAGCGCGGACCGGGCCAAGGCGCTCGCGCTGGTCGACGAGGTCGTGCGCGTCGCGATGGCAGCAGGCGGGGCGCAGATCGCGTCGATCGCGAAGGACGTCGTCACGTTCGATGCGCCCGGCGCGCCGCTCGGCGAGGTCGACATCGACCGCACCGGCAGCGGCGACAAGGCGGCCGCGGGCGACGACTGGGTGCCCGAGGAGTGGCGCGACCATGAGTAGCGCGCGCAAGGCCCGCGTCGAGAGCGCGATCCGCGAGGTGCTGACCGAGCTGATCGCGTCGGACGTGCGCGATCCCCGCGTCCACGCCGCGACGCTGCTGACCGTGACGAAGGTCGAGCTCAACGTCGACCTGTCGGTCGCGCGCTGCTACGTGTCGATCGTCGGCGAGGATGCCGTCGCCGACGCCGCGATCGAGGGGCTGACGAAGGCGGCGGGCTTCCTGCGCGGGCAGGTCGGCCGCCGCGTCGGGCTCCAGCACGCGCCCGAGCTCAGGTTCGTCCACGATGTCTCGGTCGACATGAGCGACAAGCTCGCCGAGATCATCCGCGAGGACGAGGAGAAGGCGCGCGCGGCGGGGCGCGACCCGGGGAAGAAGCAATGACCAACCCCGCCGAGGCTCTCGAGCGCGCGTGCGCGCGGCTGCGCCAGGCGACGCGGATCCTGCTGACGTCGCACCGCCGTCCCGATGGCGACGGCACCGGCTCGATGGCCGGGCTCGCATCGCTGCTGCGCGCGCAGGGCAAGACCGCGACGATCTACTCGGTCGATCCGATCGCGCGCCGCTATCGCTGGCTGCCGCTCGTGTCGGGCACCGTCCACACGATCCCGTTCGACGAGCGCTACGACTGCACGATCGTCGTCGACTGCGCCGACATCTCGCTGCTCGGCGACACGCTGCCGCCGCCGGAGGTGTGCGGCACGCTGATCACGCTCGATCACCACGCGAGCGGCCGGCCGTTCGGCGACATCGCGGTGTGGGATCCGACCGCCGCCGCGGTCGGCGTGCTCGTCCACCGGATCGCCGAGCGCGAGAAGTGGCCGGTCACGCCCGAGGCCGCGGTGCCGCTGTACGTGTCGCTGATCAGCGACACCGGCGGCTTCCGGCACGCGAACACCAACGCCGAGGCGCTGTCGGTCGGCGCCGAGCTGATCCGCGCCGGCGTCGTGCCCGCGACGATCGCGGCGAGCCTCGAGGAGCGGCCGAGCCCGGGCAAGCTGCGCCTGCTCGGCTCGGTGCTGTCGACGCTCGAGCTGTGCTGCGCGGGCCGCGCCGGCGTGCTGTCGGTGACGACCGACATGGTCGAGGGTGCGCGCGCGTCGTGGGAGGACATCGAGGGCATGGTCAACTGGGCGCGCAACGTCGAGGGCGTGCAGGTCGGCGTGCTGCTCACCACGGCGAAGGGCGGCGGCGTGCGCGTGTCGATGCGCTCGCGCAACGAGCGGATCGACGTCGGCAAGGTGTGCATGATGCTCGGCGGTGGCGGCCACCCCGGCGCCGGAGGCTGTCATCTCCCCGGCGACCTGCCGACGACGAAGGACGCCGTCGTGCGCGCGCTCGATGCCGCGTTCAACAAGCGATAACATCGGCGAGTGCGGCGCCTCGCGATCCTCGGCCTGCTCGTCGCGTGCGGCGACAACCGCAAGCTCGCCCTCGATGCGCCGGCCGGGCCGCTCGACGCGCCCGCGGACAGCGCGGCCGACGCGCCGCCCGATGCCGATCCGCTCGCGACGCTGTACGGCACCGGGCTGTGCGCCGACCCTGCGTGCACGCAGATCAGCGCGGACGTCCACGCGTACACGCCGCAGTTCCCGCTGTGGGCCGACACCGCGAGCAAGCGGCGCTGGATCTACCTGCCGCCCGGCACGCAGATCGACACGACCGACATGGATCACTGGGTGTTCCCGCAGGGCACGAAGCTCTGGAAGGAGTTCACGCGCGACAACGTGCGCGTCGAGACCCGCCTGATCTGGAAGATGGGGGCCGGCGACACGTCGAGCGACTGGTACTACATGCCGTACGCGTGGAACTCCGCGCAGGACGAGGCGGTCGCGGTGCCGTCGGGCGTCAACGACGCGAACGGCACGATGCACGACATCCCGCCGCTGTATCAGTGCCACAGCTGTCACGACAACTTCGTGCCGACGCGCGTGCTCGGCTTCGGCGCGATCCAGCTCGACTGGGCGAACCCGGTTGCCGGCGAGCTCGATCTCGACGAGCTCGTCGCGCAGGGCCTGTTGACGACGAACCCGCCGGGCGCGAGCGCGCCGCACTATCCGCTGCCGAGCGATGCGGCGAACGCGTCGGCCACCGCGGCGCTCGGCTACCTGCACGCGAACTGCGGCCACTGCCACAACCCGACGTCGACCGTGTCGACGAACGCCGGGATCAACATGGTGCTGCGCCTCGACGTCGCGCACCTCGCGGCGGTGACCGACACGCCGGCCTACACGACGACCGTCGGCCAGATGGTGCAGGCGTCGCCGGCACCCGACGGCGACACCACGATCATCGTCGCCGGCGATCCCGCTCACTCGGTGCTGGTCGATCGGTTCGAGTCGACGAACATCGCGTTCCACATGCCCGCGCTCGGTTCGGAGCTGGAAGACACGGCCGCCGACAGCGTGCTGCGCGACTGGATCGCGCACATCCCGTGAACGGCGTGCTCGTGATCGACAAGCCGACGGGCGTGTCGTCGGCGCAGGCGCTCGAGCGGGTGCGCCGCACGCTGAAGATCCGGCGCGCCGGCCACGGTGGCACGCTCGATCCGATCGCGACCGGCGTGCTGCCGATCCTACTCGGCGAGGCGACCAAGCTCGCCGAGTACCTGCTCGCCGATGACAAGGAGTACGAGGTCGAGGCGCGGCTCGGCATCGAGACCGACACGCTCGATCGCGCGGGCCAGATCGTCGCGACGCACGAGGTGCACGTGACGCGCGAGCAGCTCGTCGCCGCGCTCGCCGCGCGCTCGGGCGAGCAGGACCAGGTGCCGCCGATGTACTCGGCGATCAAGCACGCCGGCGTCGAGCTCTACAAGCGCGCGCGGCGCGGCGAGCACGTCGAGCGCGCCCCGCGCCGCGTCCGCATCGACCGCCTGGAGCTGCTCGCGTTCGAGGGCGCGCGCGTGACGCTCGCGATCGGCTGCAGCAAGGGCACGTACGTGCGCAGCCTCGTCGCCGATCTCGGCCGCGATCTCGGCTGCGGCGCGCACGTCAGCGAGCTGCGGCGGACGCGCTCGGGGCGGTTCGACCTCGCGATCGCGCAGCCGATCGACGCGCTCGATCCGTCGCGGCTGGTCGGCATGACGGACGCGCTGCCATTACCGGTCGTCCGGGTCGCGGACGAGCTGGTTCCCAAGCTGCGCTCGGGCGTCCAGCTCCCGGTGGACGAGGTTTCCACCGTCCTCGGGTCGGGCGAACGATTCCAGATGGTTACCAGGGGTGGGGAGCTCGTGGCGATCGCGCACGCGGACGCCGGACGTATCGTCTACGACCGCGTGTTCAAGGCCTGGCTTGCCGCCGATGACGTTCCTTCGCCTTGACGACCCGCGCGATCTCCTCCAATCTGCGCGGTGACCACGGCACACGTCCATGGCGGGCGCGGCTGCTGGCGACTGAGGTAAGCATGTCTGTCTCGACCGTTCGCAAGCAGGAGACGATCTCCAAGTTCCAGCAGCACGAAGGCGATACCGGATCTCCCGAGGTCCAGATCGCGCTGCTCTCGGAGCGGATCGCTCACCTGACCGAGCACCTGAAGAACAACCACAAGGACCACCACAGCCGGCGTGGGCTGTTGAAGATGGTCGGCCAGCGCCGCGCGCTGCTCGACTACCTGAAGCGCAAGGACCTCGAGCGCTACAAGAAGCTGATCGAGCGCGTCGGCCTGCGCCGCTAGCTGTTCGCGGCTCCCTTGAGGATTTCCTTCACCGCGGCGAGCAGGGTCTCGCGGCCGGGAGGTCCGCTCGTGCGCGTGACGTTCGCGATCGAGACGTCCGGGATCTCGGTCGTGCCGTCGCTGACGATGCGGTCCGCGCCGACGAAGCCGACCGTGACGTCGGCGCCCGGCGGCCCGACGTAGCCGGCGACGCGGATCACGAGATCTCGCAGCTTCGCGGTCGTCACGACGCGGCGGTGCGTCCAGCCCGCTTGCTCGCCGTCGGCCTCGACGTTGCCGAGGCTCGCGAGCCCCTCGAGCCACGGCGTCGCGTCCTTGGTGATGACGACGAGCTTGAGATCGAGGAAGCCGGGAGTGTCGGTCTTCACGGCGCAAATCCTACACCCTTGGCTTTCGGGAGCACCTGTGCCATAACGCCCGCCGAAACAACCTGATTAGCGTCGCAGACTTCGGTAGATCGCGCTGGTTTGATCGTTCCGTCGAGCGCCTTGGATAGGAAGGCACTGGACAGAGGGTTCAGGCCACTGGGGTCGACGAGCCGGCGACGTGCACTTCACGAAGGACACGTCATGGGATTCGTTCGCGAGACCGCCATCGTTGGCGGCAAAGAGATCATCGTCGAGACCGGCAAGTGGGCCAAGCAGGCCGGTGGGTCGGTCGTCATTCGCTGCGGGGACAGCATGGTCCTCGTCACGGCGGCAGGCTCGCAGCAGCCGCGTGACATCGACTTCATGCCGCTCACCTGCGAGTACCAGGAGAAGTTCTAC
>JBLMXA010000429.1:0-5831 GCA_050257515.1 Acidobacteriota bacterium
AGCTGCGGCGAGTAACACGCCGGGATCGAGCACAGGAGGAAGATACTGCCGAGCCGCATCAGAACCGCATCGTGTACGAGGCCGCCGCGCCGCCGCGCGTCGGCGCGACCGTGATCGTCTCCGGGCTCGAGTGGAGCGTCGCCCACACGATCATCCCGGCGCCCGCGGCGAGCGCGATGCCGCCCGACACGTAGAGCACGGCCGCCGTGGTCTGCGACGACTTGCCCTGGCTGTCGATCGACGCGACGTCGCCCGCGTTGCACCTCGTCATGCACGCGGTCTCGAGCTGGTGCGCCTTGTCCGCGGCGTCGACCGAGAAGTAGACGCCGGCGCCGGTGAGCGCCGCGCCGACGCCGGCGGTGAGCATCCCCGCGAGCTCGAGCCCGCTCTCGCTCGGCGCGGTCGTGACGACGCGCGGTGGCGCCGCGAGCTGGCGCGCGCGCTCGGCGTCGCGCTGCTTGCGCTGGTCGGCGGCACACGCCTCCATGTCGGTGGCGAGCTTGTCGGCCTGATCGCGATCGTCGGCGTCGGGCTTGGCGTGGATGTAGTTGCGGTAGAAGCCCGCCGCGTTGTCGCAGTCGCCGAGCAGCCGGTATGCCTGCGCGATGTCGAACAGGAACGTCGGCTCGGGGAACAGCGCGTAGGCGTGCTTGAACGCATCGATCGCCTGCGGGTACTCGCGCAACGTGTAGTGCCGTGCGCCCTCCGCGTACAGCGCCTGCGCCTGGTCCTGATGCGGGTCGACAGCGGAGCCATCGCCGGGCTGCGCCGACGCCGCGCGCGCCACGCAGACCAGGACGACGACGGACCGACGCATGTCCCCGATGATGCTCGGCTTGCGCTGCTACTTCAACGCACAAGGCCTGTCGCGACGCGCTCGACGGCACCCTCGAACGACGCCCCGCCGATCGTGAGGTACAGCACGCGTCCCGAAACGGCGAGGTCCCACCGGTTGTTGCGGTCGAGCGTCGCGGCGACGCCGTCGAGCAGCGCGGCGGGGACCGCGTACAGCTCGAGCGCGTCGGCGCGGTGGATGCGGTGCTCGGTGACCTGTGCGGCCAGGCGCTCCGGATCCTTCCACGTGTACACCGCGACGCGCGGGCTGGCCTTGCTCGCCTTGTGCAGCCGCTCGGGCGATGGCGTGCCGATCTCGATCCACGCGACGAGGTCGCCGCGCAGGTCGCGCTGGACGAGCGCGGGCTCGTCGTCGTCGGACACGCCGCCCTTGCTGAACTCGAGTCCTTCGGCGTGCTCGAGCGCGCGGGCGAGCACGCGCGCGACCAGATAGCGCTCGCTCTCCGACGGATGTTGCGCGACGCGCAAGTCGAGCGTCTCGTAGATGCCCCGGTCAGCGTCGGAGAGCGTGATCTCGAACTTGCGAACGGTCGCCGGTAACGCCACGGCACCTAAGTTCGCACGAAACGTCCGGACCACGGCGTATGCGCCACGGTGTGGCGTGGGCGACCGTCGGTCGCGGCAAAACGCCACGAGGCAAAAGCGCCTCGATGGTGGCACGCGGGTTGTACCGAAGACGACCATGACCAAGCGGCTCGCCATCGCCCAGGAGACGGCGCTCGTGCACGTCTCGCCGCAAACACAGACGGCGCTGACCTACGTACGCGGCGCCCTGTTCAACCCGGTGAGCCTGTCGGTGATGGCGTTTGCCGTGTGCGTGGGCGTGGGCTACGCGGGCTTGCTCGGCGCGCTCGTCGCGATGATGGTCTTCCTCGGCTTCGGCACCGGTGCGACGCGTTACAGGTTCGTGCGCAAGCAGCTCGATCGCCAGTTCGAGTATCACGTGCGCCAGCGCCGCGAGACCGACCGGATGCGGATGCTCAAGCCGACCGGCCCGGTGCGCCAGCAGCAGTACACGGATCTGCGCGATCTCGTGAACGAGATCGAACGCACCGATCCCGACGAGGCGCAGCGCTTCGAGCTGCAGGAGCTGCTCGATCACTTCGTGCGGCTCGCGGTCAACCACCAGCGCTGCCTCGACTCGCTGCGGCTCGCCGGCAGCTCGGATCTGCCGCGCTCGATCCCGCTGCCCGAGGCGAACCGCTCGGCGCGCCGCCGCGAGATCATGGCGCGCCGGCTCCGCCATCGCGACGAGTGCGTGCGCCGCATCGAGCGGCTGTCCGACGAGCTCGAGGCCGTCGACGAGCTCGTCCGCCTGGTCGCGCAGCGCGTCGCCTGCCCGCCGGTCGATGGCGAGCTCGATCGCGAGATCGAGCGCCGGCTGTGGGAGCTCGACGAGGTCGACGAAGCGCTCTCCCAGCTCTCCGCCTGAACCGGGAACCGGCGAGCCGGCGAACCGGGCGAACGCCAGCCGGGAACCAGCCGAACGGGCCGAGCCGGGATCTGGAACTGGCCAACAGGGGACAGGCAACAGGCAATCAGCAACCGCATGCGCGCACGCGGGGGACCAAGCCGGTGCGAACCGGGAAGATGGTCGGCCGTTTCCGGCTGCCAGCTGCCTGTTTCCTGTCGGCCGGTTCCAAGTCCCCGCTCGTCCCGTTCGGCTGGTTTCCGGCTGCTGATTCAGCTCGCCCGTCGACCGGTCGACCGGTTCACCGGTGGACGGACGAATGGTCGCTATTGACTTTTGTTCGATAGCGGCTAGAGTGGCGTCATGCTCGATGCCGTCATCGTCGGAGCAGGCTTTTCGGGGATCGCCGCCGGGATCGAGCTTCTGCGATCCGGGATCGAGGACTTCGTCATCCTCGAGAAGGCCGCGCGCGTCGGCGGGACCTGGCGCGAGAACACGTATCCAGGGGCCGCGTGCGATATCCCGTCGCACCTGTACTCGTACTCGTTCGAGCCGAACCCGCGGTGGTCGCGCGCGTACGGCAAGCAGGCCGAGATCCTCGCGTACCTCGAGCACGTCACCGACAAGTACGGCCTGCGCCGGCACCTGCGGTTCGGCCAGCACGTCGAGTCGGCGCGGTTCGACGAGGCGACCGGTACGTGGCGCATCGCGACCGCCGCCGGCGACAGGTACGTCGCGCGCGCGCTGCTCCTCGGCAACGGCGCGCTGCACCTGCCGCAGCTGCCGCAGATCAAGGGGCTCGAGACGTTCCGCGGCACCACGTTTCATTCGGCGCGCTGGAACCACGACTACGATCTCGCCGGCAAGCGCGTCGCCGTGATCGGCACCGGCGCGAGCGCGATCCAGTTCGTGCCCGAGATCGCGCCGAAGGTGAAGCAGCTGCACCTGTTCCAGCGCACGCCACCGTGGATCGTGCCCAAGCGCGACCGCGTGATGAGCGTGCCGGAGAAGTGGCTGCTCGAGCACGTGCCCGGCGCGCACTGGCTGCGCCGCACCGGTCTGTACTGGCTGATGGAGAGCCGCGTCGTCGGCTTCGCGTACGCGCCGAAGCTGCTCGAGTACGGCGAGAAGCTCGTGTCGCGCTGGCTCGCGAAGCAGGTGCCCGATCCCGCGCTGCGCGCGAAGCTGACGCCGAGCTACCGGCTCGGCTGCAAGCGCGTGCTGATCTCGAACGACTACTACCCTGCCCTGCAGCGTCCGAACGTCGAGCTCGTCACCGACGCGATCACCGAGGTGACGGCGACCGGCGTGCGCACCGCCGACGGCCAGGCGCGCGAGGTCGACGCGATCATCTGCGGTACCGGCTTCCGCGTGAGCGAGTACCTGTCGTCGATCGAGATCGTCGGCCGCCACGGCGTCGAGCTCAACCGCGAGTGGAAGAAGTCGCTGCGCAACTATCTCGGCATCACGGTCTCGGGCTTTCCGAACTTGTTCCTGCTGATGGGCCCGAACACCGGCCTCGGCCACAACTCGATGATCTTCATGATCGAGGCGCAGGCGCGATATGCCGCGCGCGCGATCGAGACGTTGCGCGAGCGCGATCTCGCGTTCCTCGACGTCAAGCCGGAAGCGGAGGCCGCGTTCCGCTCCGAGCTCGCGAGGCGCATGAAGGACACCGTGTGGATGACCGGCTGCACGAGCTGGTACCAGACGCCCGACGGCGAGGTGTTCCTGTGGCCGGCCGCGACCGTCGACTACTGGTGGAAGACGCGCACCCTCGCGCTCGCCGACTACGAGCTGGTGACACGCGCGCTCGCGCACCGGCGCGCCGCGTAGTCACAACGAGCACCTCGCACGGCGGATGGTCATCGGATTGCACCAGAGTTGGGTAGCTCCACCATCTTCTTGCGAGGCTCCCCATGAAGTTTCCACGCACTCTAGGTTTGGCCACGTGCGCTGCGCTCGTTCCGGCGCTCGCCTACGCACAAGCGCCGCAGGATCCCGATCAGGCGCCGCCGCAGCCGGTGCCCCGGCAGGCACCGCAGCCGCCGCCGCAGCAGACGCCGCAGGCGCCCCAGACGCCGCAGACTCCGCAAACGCCGCAGACGCCGGCCGCGCCGCAGACGACGGTGACGAACACGAATCCGCCCGTCGTCGTCGTGCAGCCGAACGGCGTGCAACAGCCGACCGCGCCTCCGCCGTCGTCGTACACGACCGAGCCGGAAGGCTACGAGGAGTCCGACATCTGGAACGCGCCGGTGTTCGCGACCGGTGCGATCGTGTTCGCGGGCAGCTACGGCGCGTCGGCGATCGTCGCCGGCTCGAGCAACCACCCCGGCGCCGACCGTCTGTACGTGCCGGTCATCGGCCCGTGGCTCGCGCTCAACGACTGGGGCAGCTGCCCGATCAGCAACCCGTCGTGCGACCAGAACACCACCGACAAGGTGCTGCTCGTCGCCGATGGCGTGTTCCAGGCCGCCGGCCTGATCACGATGGTCGACGGCGTGCTCCAGCCGACGAGCCACCGCGTCATCGCGCGCACGGCGGACCGGGGCATCCATGTCGCGCCGACCCCGAACGGCGCGATGGTGTTCGGCCACTTCTAGCCGCGGGCGTGTAAGCTCGCGCGATGCCGAACCTCGAGATCGATCGAGAGCGCGAGCTGTCCACCTTTCGCAAGATCGCGCTCGGGACGTGGCGCACGACGCACGACCCGAGCGTGTACGGCAGCCTGACGCTGCGCATGGACGCCGCGCTCGAGTACATCGACGCGTTCCGCGCGGCGACGGGGCGCCGCGTCACGGTCACGCACCTGATGGCGCGCGCCGCCGCGGCCGTGTTCCAGAAGGTCCCGGACGCGAACGCGATCCTGAGGCTCGGGCGGATCTACCGGCGCAAGCACATCGGCGTGTTCTTCCAGGTCGCGATGGAGGATCCCGAGACCGGCAAGATCGACCTCTCGGGTGCGACGATCCACGATCCCGAGACCAAGTCGCTCGTCGAGATCTGCGACGAGCTCGAGCAGCGGTTCGCGAAGGTGCGCAAGAACAAGGACGCCGAGCTCGCGAAGTCGCGCAACCTGTTTCGGCGGCTGCCCGTCAACGCGATCGGCCCGCTCCTCGATCTCACCGCGTTCGCGAGCTACACGCTGAACCTCGACCTGTCGTGGGCCGGCATCCCGCGCGACGCGTTCGGCTCGATCATGATCACGAACGTCGGCTCGCTCGGCCTCGAGGAGGCGTTCGTGCCGCTCGTGCCGTACAGCCGCGTGCCGCTGCTGATCGCGCTCGGTGCGATCCGCGAGCAGGCGGTGCCGCAGGACGGCAAGGTCGTGATCGCGAAGACGATGCGCCTGTGCGCGACGTTCGACCACCGCATCCTCGACGGCGCGCACGCCGCGGCGATGGCGAAGACCGTGCGCGCCTGGATCGAGCACCCGTTCGACCACTTCGACCGCGTGTGATGCGCGCGATCGCCTGGCTCGTCGTCGTCGCGGCCGGTTGCGGCTCCAAGCGCTCGGAGCCGCCGCCGCAGCCGCAGCCGCCGCCGCCGCCGGAAGAGCCGC
>JBLMXA010000430.1:0-2843 GCA_050257515.1 Acidobacteriota bacterium
GCTTCGATCTCGGGCAGACGATGATCGCGACGAGCTCGGCCGGGAGCGTCATCCCGGCGGGGTCGGCATCGGCTGCGCCGGCGCCTTCTTCTCGGGCGCCTTCTTCTCGGGCGGCTTCTTCTCGGGCGGCTTCTTCTCGCCGGCCGGGGCCTTCTCGGGCGCGGGCTTGGCCTCGGGCGCCGGTGCCGGCGTCGGAGCCGGGGCCGGGGCACCGCCCGCGGGGGGCGTGGCCGGAACCGTGGTCTGCGCGCCGCTGACCAGCTTGAACTCGACGCGGCGGTTCTTCGCGCGCGCGGCGTTGAGCTTGCCGCCCTTGAGGCCCTTCGGATCCTGGACCGGGACGGTGTCGCCGTAGCCCTTCGCGGTGACGCGGCTCTCGTCGATGCCCTTGCTGACGAAGTAGTTCCTGACGGTCTCGGCGCGCGCCTGCGACAGCGCCATGTTGTCGGGATACTTGCCGCCCTTGGCGATCGGCTGATCGTCGGTGTGGCCCTGGACCTCGAGCTTCATCTCGGGGAACTCCTTCATCACCGCGATCGCCTGATCGAGGACCCGGTTCGAGCCCGGCAGCAGGTCGGCCGAGTTGACCTTGAAGTTGATGCCCTGGATGACGCCCGTGAACTTCTTGATCTTCGCCGGCACCTCGTCGGGGCAGCCGTCCTCGTCCTGGTAGCCGTTCTTGGTCTCCGGCTGCGTCGGGCACTTGTCCTGCGCGTCGACCACGCCGTCGTTGTCGTTGTCGGGATCGGGGCAGCCGTCCTCGTCCTGGAAGCTGTCCTTGTCCTCGGCCTCGTTCGGGCAGTGATCCGCGGTGTCGAGGATCGCGTCGCCGTCGTTGTCGGGATCGGGGCAGCCGTCCTCGTCCTGATAGCCGTCGTGATCCTCGGCCTCGAGCGCGCACTTGTCCGCGCTGTCGGCAACGCCGTCGCCGTCGTTGTCAGGATCGGGGCAACCGTCCTCGTCCTGGAAGCCGTCCTTGTCCTCGGCCGCCGTCGGGCACTTGTCGACGTCGTCCGGGATGCCGTCGCCGTCCTGATCCTTCGGACCGGTCGGCGCCACTTCCTTGACCGGCGCCTTGCGGCCGAACTCGCGATAGATCGAGAGCAAGAGCTCGTAGTCGACGGTCACGCCGTTGTCGACCGAGCTCGGCGGGAACAGGATGCGCGCGTCGGCGCGCAGGCCCCAGCCGTTCTCGACGCGGTACTTCGCGCCGATGCCGGCGTAGCTCTCCGCGTCGGTGTCCTTGCTGATGATGTCCTCGTTACCCGACGACACGATCGACATCGCGCCGCCGCCGATCACGGCGAACGGCACGAGCTTGGTGTTGGGGTTGTCCGCGCCGTACTGCGCGATCAGGTGCGCGCGGTACGTGATGTTCCAGACGTCGAACACCATCTGGCGCGCCTCGCTCGGGATGATGCCGAACTCGCCCTCGATGCCGAGCCAGTCGTTGAACATCACGCCGATGCGCAGCCCGAACAGCGCCGAGTTGCGTTCCGACGGCGCGTTGGGGATGTCCGGCACGCCGAGCTCGTTCTTGTCGCTGAACACGTGGACGCCGGCGGTGCCGCCGATCTCCACGTTCGCGCGGGCCGTCGACGACACCGCAGGCAGCGCCGCCACGGCGACGGCCAAGATAGACTTTGAGACGCGAGTCATGAAGGCTCCCGAAGGGTTTCCGACTCGAACTTTTAACTAGGATGGATGCTGATTTCCAGTCCTTGCAGCAACTTAGTTACGGAGATCAGCCCCTCGGCTTGCCCTCGAAGAACCCGCGGTCGACGCGCAGCAGCTGCGGGATGCGCTCTCGCCGCGCGCGCACGGCGTCGCGGCTGACCGAGTAGCGCAGCGGCAGCGTCGACGGCAGGACGAGCGAGCGGGGCAGGTACAGGGTGGCGCACGCGGGGCCGCCGCCGGCCTTGCCGAACAGCTCGAACAGCGGCACGCGGTGGGTCGCGAGCCCCAGGCCCTCGATCGAAGCGACGAACCGGGCCGACACGCCGTCGGGCACGAGCACGCCGCGCGCGACCTGGCGCGAGTTGCCGGCATACTGCTCGACCGCGTCGTCGCGCTCGATCGGCACGATCCGATCCTGGCCGAGCGCGCGCGCGACGGCCTCGGCGCCATCGCCGTAGAGGCCGCCGGGGTAGTGGACGAGCACCGGCGGCCCGCTCGCGGGGCGCGCGCCGAAGTGGACGGTGTCGCCGTGGAAGTGCGGGTAGACGAGCTCGACGTAGATCCGCGCGTCGTCGGGCACGCCGGCGGAGTCGGCGGCGAACGCGACGCCCTCGCGCGTGCTGCGCGAGCTCTTCGGCGTGGTGTCGCGATCGTAATGACCGGGCACCGCGTAGGTCAGCACGACGCGCTCGCCGACCGTCGCGACGTCCGCCATGCCCTCCCAGCGATGCGGGTTGTCGGTGATCGCGAGCTCGAGGCTCGCGGCGTCGGCGAGCTCGGCGAGCACCGCGCGGTAGTACGCGTCCTCCAGCTTGCGATGCGCGAGCATGTTCGGCATCACCGCGCGCAGCGTGCCCGGACCGACCGTGACCCAGGGACCGTTCGCCGCGAACACGCGGCCGGTCATCACCTCGGCCATCGTGCCGAGCAGCTCGCGCGAGCCGGCGGGCCGGATCGCGCCGCCGGCATCGACCTCGAGCGCCGCGTGGCCGAGGAACGGCTCGTCAAGCTGCTCGAACTGGTAGATCGCGTCACCGCCCGAGCGCACGATCGCATCGAGGATCGAGAGCCACTCGTCGTAGGCGCGGCGCGGCGAGTACTCGAGGTAGGTGACCTCGCTCTTGTAGTTCGCTCCCGCCTTGTTGCAGGTCGCCGGCACGGGTGGG
>JBLMXA010000431.1:0-4347 GCA_050257515.1 Acidobacteriota bacterium
CGTGGGACGTGGAACGTCCGGCGTTCGGACGCGCCCGCGCGGGCGCGCGCGCGTCCCCCGTGGGACGTGGAACGTCCGGCGTTCGGACGCGCCCGCGCGGGCGCGCGCGCGTCCCCCGTGGGACGTGAAACGTCCCGCGCGGACCGGTGTCTTGGTCCACTTGCCCACCGTCACCGTCACCGTCACCGCCACCGTCACCGTCACCGTCACCGTCACCGCCACCGCCACCGCCACCGTCACCGCCACCGCCACCGCCACCGTCACCGCCACCGCCACCGTCACCGTCACCGTCACCGTCACCGTCACCGCCACCGCCACCGTCACCGTCACCGCCACCGCCACCGTCACCGCCACCGTCACCGCCACCGCCATCGCCACCGCCACCGTCCACTGCCACCGTCACCGCGTCAGGGCGCGTGCGGATCGTGCAGGTCCGCGCGTCCAGGCGAGCCGGCGCGCGAGGTCCCCAGGCTGGTCGCGACCCACGACGCGACCAGCACGACCAGCCCGAGCCCGATGTTGACGAGTGACTCGCCGACGCCGATCACGACGAGCTTCTGGAGATCGCCAGGATCGGCGGTGCCGACGCTCGTGAAGCAGTGGACGACGCCGCTGACGAAGCCGAGCGTCGCGACGAGCGCGGTCAGCACGGACAGGTGACGGACGAGCGCGAGGCGCCGGCGGTCCGGCTGGCGCGCGTAGCGGATCGCCGTGAACAGCAGCACGAGGCCGGCGACGGCCGTCGGATACATGCCCCAGCCGCCGAGTCGAAATGCTTCTCCCATGGGTTCGCTCCTTCTCTTGGTGTGCCGCGAAGACACGAGTCTATCCGAGCAGTTGCGCGCGACACCCCGCGACAGCCTGCGACAGACGCTAGAGCGCGAGCTTGCGCACGCCGCGCACCGAGATCGTGACGAGCACGATGCTGATCGCGGCGAGCGCGAGGATGCTCGGCAACAGGTCGAACGGCCCGGCCGAGCGCAGCACCGCGCCGCGCATGATGTCGATCATGTGCGTCGCCGGCAGGCCGCGGCCGATCCAGTAGAGGACGCGCGGCAGCCCGGCGACCGGGAAGATGTAGCCGGACAGGAAGATCGACGGCAGCAGCAGCATCTGGGCCATCTGCACCGCCGCGATCTGGGTCTGGGCGCGCATCGAGATCGTGAGGCCGAGCGCGAGCAGCGCGAACAGGTACACGATCGCCATCGCGAACAGGAACAGCAGGCTGCCGTTGATCGGCACGCCGAAGCCGAACCTCATCAGCAGCAGGATCAGCGCCATCTCCAGCAGGCCGATCACGAGGTAGGGGCCGAGCTTGCCGAGCACGAGCCCGATCGGATGGATCGGCGTGACCAGCAGCTGCTCCATCGTGCCCTGCTCGCGCTCCCGCACGATCGCGATCGACGCGAGCACCATCGCCGCGAGCTGGAGCAGGATCGCGATCAGGCCCGGGATGATGTAGTTCGCGGTGCGGCCCTCGGGGTTGAACAGGATGATCGGCTGCGCCGAGACGAGTGGGTGCGCGCCCATCGCCTTCGCCGCGTCGAGGTTCTGCTGCGCGACGAGCCCGTTGATCGAGGCGAGCGCCTGGGCGCTGACGTTCGAGTCCGAGCCGTCGATCAGCACGAGGAACTCGGCGTTCTCGCCGCG
Source organism: Acidobacteriota bacterium (assembly GCA_050257515.1). Classification (GTDB taxonomy): domain Bacteria; phylum Myxococcota_A; class Polyangia; order Haliangiales; family Haliangiaceae; genus JABFXX01. The sequence continues at coordinate 1,651 of JBLMXA010000431.1, forward strand.
CGCGCGGCGGTCGTGGAAGTCCGGCGGGATCACGACGCCGACGCGGACGGTGCCGCGCGCGATCAGCGCGCGCGCCTCGTCGGGATCGTTCGTGACGCGCGCGATCGCGAACGTCTTGGACGCGCGCATCTCGTCCATCAGCTCGCGGCTGTAGCGCGTCTGGTCCTGATCGACGACGCACGTCGGCAGGTCCCGCACGTTCTGATCGAGGAAGCCGAACAGCGCGAGCTGGATCACCGGCAGCGTGAAGAACAGCGCGAGCGTGCCGCGGTCGCGCAGGATGTGCTTGAACTCCTTGCGCATCACCGCGACGAACGAGCCCCACCACCTCCCCCGTTCTGGGATTCCCTCGTCCCGAGGCGACCGCGTGCTCGCTTCGCTGCGGGCGCGCTTCGATCCATCGTCCTCGGTCATGCACGCACCGCCTGCAGCGTGCCGCGCTCCTTCGCCGCGCGCTCGGTCAGCGCGACGAACACGTCCTCGAGCGACGGCAGGATCGCGCGCGCGGTCGCGGGGAAGCCCGCGGCGCGCAGCCGCGACAGCAGCTCCTCGTCGGAGATCGCCGCGTCGAGCTCGGCGTGCACCGCCTGGCCGAACACGGTCGCGCCGCGGCAGAACGGTTGCGCGCGCAGCCACGCGAGCGCGCGCGTCGACCCGATGGTCTCGATCTCGAGCCGGCGCGTGCCGGGATGGTTGATCTCGGGCAGCTCCTTGAGCTCGTCGGGCGTGCCGGTGACGAGCAGCTTCGACAGGTAGAGATAGCCGACCTCGCCGCAGCGCTCGGCCTCGTCCATGTAGTGGGTGGTGACGAGCAGCGTGATGCCCTTCGCCGACAGATCGAACAGCAGATCCCACAGCTCGCGGCGCGCGACCGGATCGATGCCGGCGGTCGGCTCGTCGAGGAACACGACGCGCGGCTCGTGCATGAGCGCCGCGCCGAGCGCGAGCCGCTGCTTCCAGCCGCCCGACAGCAGGCCGGCGCGGCGCTGCGCGAACGGCGCGATGTGCGTCAGCTGCATCGTCGCGTCGATGCGATCGCGCAGGCGCGCGCCGGCGAGCCCGTACACGCGCGCGTAGAAGTCGAGGTTCTCGAGCACGGTGAGATCGGGGTAGAGCGCGAACTTCTGGCTCATGTAGCCGATCTGGCGGCGGATCGCCTCGCCGTCGCGGACGACGTCGAGCCCGAGCACGCTCGCGTGGCCCTCGGTCGGCGCGAGCAGCCCGCACAGGATGCGGATCAGCGTCGACTTGCCCGAGCCGTTCGGCCCGAGCAGGCCGTAGACCATGCCCTGGTGCACGCCGAGCTCGACGTCGGACAGCGCGACGAAGTCGCCGAACTTGCGCGTGACGTGATCGACATGGATCGCGACCTCGCTCATTTGGGCACGTGGATCGTCGCCGCCATGCCCGCGCGCAGCTCGGCCTTGCCGTCGAGGAGGCCGACACGCACCGCGAACACCTGATCGGCGCGCTCGTCGGCGGTCTGGAGGTTGCGCGGCGAGTACTGGCCGCGCTCGTCGATGTGCTCGACCTTGCCCTTGAACTGCTTGTCGCCGAACGAGTCGACCGTGATCGGCACGATCTGGTCGACCTGGATGTGGCCGAGCTGCGTCTCCGGCACGTAGATGCGCACGTACAGCTGGTCGTCCTCGAGCAGCGTCGCGGCGGGCGCGTTCGGCGCGAGGATGTCGCCGGGCCGCAGGTCGAGCGACTCGACGCGCGCGGCCGCCGGCGCCCGGATCGTCAGCTCGCCGATCACGATGTCGAGCTGCTGCACGCGCGCGGTCGCGGCGTCGACCTGGCCCTGCGCGGCGCGCAGATCCTCGACGCGCGCGCCGGCGAGCACGAGCTTCGCGGCGGCCTCGGCCTCGGCGGCGCGCGCCGCGGCCTGCGCCTTCTCCTCGACGCGCGCGCCGGCGCGCGTCTGGTCGAGGATCTGCTGCTGCGCGTCGCGCTGCGCGACCGCGGTGCGCAGCGCGGTGTCGGCGGTATCGGCCTCGGCCTGCGGGATCGCCTGGCTCGCGAGCAGCCGGTGCGCGCGGTCGGCATCGAGCTTGGCCTTGTCGACCTGCGCCTGGGCCTGCGCGAGCCGCGCCTCGGCGGCGGCGATCTCCTCGGCGCGGCTGCCGTGGCGGGTCTCGGCGAACGCGGCACTCGCCTGCGCGGCGCGCGCCTTCGCCTGCGCGATCTCCTCGGGCCGCGCGCCGGCCTGCAATTTCTCGAGCGCGGCCTGCGCCTGCTCGAGCTGCGCCTCGGCGATCGCGCGCTGCGCCTCGAGATCGCCGGGCTCGAGCACGAGCAGCGGCTGACCCGGCTGGACGTGGTCGCCCTCGCGCACCAGGATCTGCTTGATCCGGCCTCCCGTGCGGGAGCCGACGGTCACCGCGCGCGCCTCGACGGTGCCCGCCCACGCGAACGGCCGCCGCGCCAGGTAGTGCTCGTAGACGATGTAGATCGTCGCGATCACGGCGAGCGCGAGCAGTGGAATCAGGCGCTTCACGATGTTCCCGGAACGGAGCAACGTTCGTGCCCGCCCCGCCGAGTGTCAAGCGACCGGATGGTCGGCACGCCATGTAAGCGCATCCGACACCCTGATCAATAAACCGCCAAGGCGCCGAGGGCGCCAAGCCGGAGCCAGCAGAAGAAGAACCAAGCACAAAGACCCAGAGCCGAGGATTTCTTCGATCTCTGTGCCTG
>JBLMXA010000432.1:0-9401 GCA_050257515.1 Acidobacteriota bacterium
GAATCGCGATACGCACCTCGAGCTCGGGAGGCTCGATATCGGCGAGCAAGCCCCACGCGAAGCGCGTCCGCAGGCGATCTGCGATGTCCGAGATCTCGTGCGGCTTGCGGTCGGCGGTCAGCACGATCTGCTTGTGGTTCTCGTGCAGCGCGTTGAACGTGTGGAAGAACTCGTCCTGCGTGCCTTCCTTGCCGGCGAGGAACTGCACGTCGTCGACGAGCAGCACGTCGATGCCCTCGCGATAGTTGCGACGGAACTCGTGCATCTTGCCGGTGCGCAGCGCCTGCACGAACTCGTTCATGAACCGCTCGGACGAGATGTAGACGATGCGCGCGCCGGGGCGGTTCGCGAGCTGCTGGTGGCCGATCGCATGCAAGAGGTGGGTCTTGCCGAGGCCGACGCCGCCGCAGATGAACACCGGGTTGTACTTCGGCGGGTAGCTCGAGGCGGCCGCCTGCGACGCGGCGAACGCGAGCTGGTTCGACGGGCCCGCGACGAACGTGTCGAACGTGTAGCGCGGGTTGAGCGTCGCGGCGTCGGGAGCGGCGATGCCGCCATCGTCGTCGGTCATCGCCGCGATCGCCGCGGGCTCGGGCGACTCGACCTTGTCGACGACGATCGTCGACGTCGGCACCGAGCCGAGCGGCATCTCGATCGGCAGCGGCAGCGGATCGGCCGCCGCGGGCGCGGCGCGCTCGCCATCCGGATCGAACTCGATGCGCACGTGCTCGTGACCGAGGTCGCGCAGCTCCTTGACCAGCGGGCTCAAGAAGTTGGTCTCGAACCAGAGCCTCACGTAGCTGTTGGGCGCGCGCAGCCGGAGCGTCGAGCCATCCCAGGACGTGAGCTCGATCGGACGCAGCCACATGTCGTAATTCTGCGGGGATACGCGCTCGCGAAGGCGCCCCACCGCTTCATCCCATGGCAGCTCTTGATTCATTACCTGCTCCAGGAGCTTTATCCTGCGAAAACAGCCACTTCTCGAAACCAGATCACAGGGCAAACGACACCCTATCCAGAAGTTATCCACACCCGCTTCTGGAGTACTCCCGGTGGCCATCCCTCACGAGTTGTCCACAGGAGAAAACTTGGCGTACGTAGCAGATGGCGATTTCGCCGCGCAAGTCAAAACGAACAGCATTTGAACTCCCGATCCGGGAGCTGAAGCGTCTCGATGATCTGCGCCTTGACACCGAAACTCGGGACGAGTATCGATCCCCCTCCGCTACCGTCGGAGAGATGCCGTGAAGCGTACGTATCAGCCGCACAACAAGAGCCGCAAGCGCACGCACGGTTTCCGCGCGCGCAAGAAGACCCGCGGAGGCCGCGAGGTTCTTCGCCGCCGCCGCGCGAAGGGACGCAAGCGGATCTCGGTGACGATCGCGAAGAAGTAGTCGGGAAATGGCGCGCCGATCTCCTCGCGGCATCAGCAAGGAGATGCGACTCCGCCGCCGGGCTGACTTCCTCGCCGTTCAGTCGGACGCGATCAAGCTGCACGGCCGCCACGTCCTCGCGCTCGCTCGTAAACGCAGTGATCCCGAGCTCGCCGGGCGAGTCGGCATCACGGTCACCAAGAAAGTAGGGAACGCGGTCGTTCGAAACCGGATCAAGCGCTGGTTGCGCGAGTGGTTACGCCTGCACGGTTGGGTACCGAAGGGCTGGGACATCGTCCTGGTTGCCAAGGACTCGGCGGCACGTCAGGGTCAGCTCGCCGACTTCGCACCGGATCTGACCCGTATCCTGCAACAGCTTCCATGAGCCGCTCGCTGCCCCATTCGATGTACCTACGCGTTCACTCCGCGCTGATCTGGATCGTGCTGCTGCCGGTCGCGCTCTACCGCAAGGTGCTGTCGCCGATGAAGCGCGTGCCGAGCTGTCGGTTCTTGCCGACCTGCTCGGAGTACGCGGTCGAGGCGGTGAAGAACCGCGGGATCGTCGTCGGTGGAGGCCTCGCGCTGTGGCGCGTCGCCCGCTGCAACCCGTTGTGCCGCGGCGGCTACGACCCGGTGCCGGGATGCGGACACGAGGAGCACGCCTGAATGCAGGATCAAGGGAAGCGGCTGCTGCTCGCGGTCGCGGTCGCGCTCGGCTTCATGATGATCTGGAACATGGTCTGCCATCCGAAGGATCAGCAGGCCAACCAGAAGGCGCAGCAGCAGCAACAGCTGCAGAAGGGCTCCGCCGCGGGCTCGCCCGCGCAGGTCGTGCAGACCACGTCGACGGTCGGCACCGGCCCCGAGACACCGGCCGCGGCGCCGCGCGGGGCCGAGCAGACGATCGTGCTGACGTACCCGAACGTCGTCGCGACGTTCTCGAGCTACGACGGCATCCTCAAGTCGTGGCACCTCACCGACGAGCGCTACGACCGCGACTTCACGAAGGGCGAGCTGCTGCCGGATCCGAAGAAGCTGCCGGACACCGGCGCGTTCGCGGTCAACTTCGATCGCGGCTCGACGTACATGCTGCCCGCTCACAGCGAGTGGAAGGGCACGAAGCTGTCCGACACGCAGGTGCAGTACACGCTGGCGACGCCGACGCTCGACATCATCAAGACGTTCACGGTCCAGCCGAAGGAGTACATGGTCAAGCTGGACCTCAAGATCGTCGTCAAGGTTGCCGACGATCGCGAGGCGCACGAGGTGCTCGCGATCTCGGCGTACGAGCACCAGGATCCGAAGAGCGCGTCGAGCGGCAGCTCGCGCATCCAGCCGCGGCAGTGGGACAGCTCGACGCTCAAGACCGACGGCGACAACGTGATGACGCCGATCACGAGCATCCTCGATCCGAGCGGCGGCCCGCGCTACGAGCCGTCGATCAAGTGGACCGGCTTCGAGCACCCGTACCTGCTCGTCGCGTACGCACCGAACCCGACCCTGTCCGGCGGCGCGGTCGCCAAGCACACGTACGCGCAGGCCGACGGGCTGATGCGCACCGATCTCGTGTTCCCGGCCGCGATCTTCCGCAAGGACGCGACGACGTTGACGTCCGAGGTCGTCGGCTATCTCGGCCCGAAGAACCTCGACCAGCTGAACAACGCCGACAAGGCGGCGGGCTTCTCGACCGGCTTCAACACGGTCATGGATCTCGGCTGGTTCGGTTTCATCGGCAAGCCGCTGCTGTGGCTGCTGCTCAAGTTCCACGACGTGCTCGGGAACTGGGGTATCGCGATCGTGTTCCTCACGATCCTCGTCAAGCTGCTGACCCTGTACTGGACGACCAAGTCCATGCGCTCGATGAAGGCGATGGCCGTCCTCGGGCCGCAGATGAAGGAGCTGCAGGCCAAGTACAAGGACGACAAGCAGCGCCTCCAGATGGAGACGATGGCGCTGTACAAGCAGAACGGCGTCAATCCGCTCGCGGGCTGCCTGCCGATCCTGCTGCAGATGCCGATCTGGCTCGCGCTGTACCGCATGCTGTCGAACGCGGGCGAGCTGTACCAGCAGCCGTTCATCCACGGCTGGATCGACGACCTGACGACCGCCGACCCGTACTACGTGCTGCCGGTCGTGCTCGTCGTGACGATGTTCGCGCAGGCGCGGCTGACGCCGACGACGGTCGATCCGTCGCAGCGCATGCAGCAGCGGATGATGCAGTACGGCATGCCGCTGATGTTCGGCGCGATGTCGTTCTTCTTCCCCGCGGGCCTGACGCTCTACATGTTCACGAACACCTGCCTGTCGGCGGTGCACTCGATCTACATGAACAAGTACGACAAGAAGAACATCGCGCTGACCGCCCAGCTCAAGAAGAGCCAGGAAGCTGCGAAGGCCGCGAAAGAGGCGGCGGCGGCGAAGAACGCGAAGGATGCCAACGTGAAGGTCGCGGACGCCAAGGACGCCGACGAGGACGCTGGCGACGACGATGACAAGGTGCGCGCACTGCCGGCGGCGAACAAGCCCAAGCCGCAGCAGCAGCGTTCGCGCCAGGGCCAGCGCCGCAAGAAGGGCGGCAGGCGATAGTTTTGGAGGCTGCCATGGAGACTGTGAATCGCGAAGACCTCGCCGAGAAGGCGAGCGAGTTCCTGCTGGGCGTGCTCGAGCGCATGGGGATCTCGGCCGACATCGACATCAAGGACGACAGCGACCGCACGGTGCTCGAGATCCAGACTTCGGACATCGAGCTGGTGATCGGGCGTCGCGGCGTCGTGATCGACGCCTTGCAGCACCTCGTCAACAAGGCGGTGTTCAAGGAGCGCGGCGAGCGCGACAAGGACAAGGACAAGGCCAAGCCGCTCGTCGTCGACGCCGGCGGCTATCGCGAGAAGCAGGTCGAGCGGCTGCGCTCGCTCGCGCAGAAGATGGGCGAGAAGGCGCTCGAGACGAAGCAGATCGTCGAGCTGCAGCCGATGTCGCCGCACGATCGCCGCATCGTCCACATGGCGATCGCGGAGATGCCGGGGCTGTCGAGCCGCAGCGAGGGCGAAGGCGAGGATCGCCACATCCTCGTCGTGCCCGCTGCCGCAGCGGAGTGAGCGCGGGCGACGACACGATCGCCGCGATCGCGACCGCGGCGGGTGTCGGCGGCGTGGGGATCGTGCGCGTGTCGGGGCCACGCGCGATCGCGATCGTCGCGGATGCGCTCGGCCTGGCCGAGCGCGAGCTCGGGCGCGAGGTGCGCGTGGCGTGGGCGAGCACGGCGGGCGGCGAGCGCGTCGATCAGGTGCTCGCGTTCGCGATGCGCGCGCCGGCGTCGTTCACCGGCGAGGACGTCGCCGAGCTGCACGGCCACGGCGGGTCGCACAACCTCCAGCGCCTGCTCGCGGCGGTGACCGAGCGCGGCGCGCGGCTGGCGGAGCCGGGCGAGTTCACGCGGCGCGCGGTGCTGAACGGCAAGCTCGACCTGGTGCGCGCGGAGGCGCTGCTCGAGGTGATCCACGCCGGCAGCGAGCGCGCGCTCAGGCTCGCGCAGCAGAACCTCGGCGGCCAGCTCGGCGCGGCCGTCCTCGACCTCGAGCGGCGCGCGCTCGAGGTGCTCGCCGAGCTCGAGGGCCGCATCGATTTTCCCGAGGACGATCTCGACGCGAAGAGCGAGCCGTGGGTCGACCGCGAGCTCGCCGAGCTCGCCGGGCGCTGCGCCCGGCTCTCGGACGACTTTCGCCACGCGCGCGCGGTCGGCGCGGGCGTCTCGGTCGCGCTCGTCGGCCCGGTCAACGTCGGCAAGTCGTCGCTGCTCAACGCGCTCGTCGGCACCGAGCGCGCGCTGGTCGCGCCGGCGCCCGGCACGACGCGCGACTACCTCGAGGTCCACGACGAGTGGGACGGCGTCGCGGTGACGATCGTCGATACCGCGGGGACGCGGGCGACCGCGGATCCGATCGAGGCGCGCGGCATCGAGCTCGGCGAGCAGCGCGTCGCGAGCGCGGACGTCGTCGTCGTCGTCAACGACGGCGTCGCCGCGTGGGACGACGGCGCGAGGTACGGAGCGCGCGCGCTCGTCGTGCGCAGCAAGGCCGACCTCGGCGGCGACGCGCGCGGGGTGCTCGCGACGAGCGCGACGACCGGCGCCGGCCTCGGCGAGCTGCGGCGGCGCGTGCTCGCGCTCGCCGGAGTGGCGGAGCGCGAGGGCCGCGAGGATGCGTTCGTGACGACGGCTCGCCAGCACGCGCTCGCGGTCGCGGCGCGCGAGGCGCTGGCGGCGGCACGCGAGGCGTTCGCGGCCCGGCGCCCGCCCGAGATCGTGGCGCTGGAGGTCCGTCAGGGCGTGCAGGTCCTCGCGCAGCTGCGCGGCGTCGAGGTCGGCGAGCGCGTCCTCGACGAGGTGTTCGCGCGGTTCTGCATCGGCAAATGAGGGTATGGTGCGCCGACATGAGATCGACAGCTGCGCGCGAAGCGCGTTGGCGAAGCGAGCGGAGCGAATGAGCCTCGACGACGACGCCCGCGACGAGCTCCGCCGGCTCGAGGCGGCGCACCGGCTGCGCGTGCCGCGGGTCGTCGACGGGCGCCAGGGCGCGCACGTCGTGCTCGACGGCCAGCGCGTGCTCAACCTCGCGTCGAACGACTATCTCGGGCTCGCCGGCGATCCGCGCCTCGCGCGGGCGGCTGCCGAGGCGGCGGCGTCCGACGGCGTCGGTGCCGGAGCGTCTCGGCTGATCGTCGGTAATCATCGCCGGCACGTGTCGCTCGAGCGTGCGCTCGCGAGCTGGCTCGAGGTGCCGGCGGCGCGGCTGTTCAACAGCGGCTACGCCGCGAACGTCGGCGTGCTGACCGCGCTGCTCGGCGCCGATGATGTCGTGTTCTCCGACGAGCTCAACCACGCGAGCATCATCGACGGCTGCCGGCTGTCTCGCGCGCGCGTCGTCGTGTTCGCGCATCGCGACGTCGGTGCGCTCGAGCGCGCGCTGTCGACGTGTCCGGGGCGGCGGCGGATCGTCGTGACGGAGACGCTGTTCTCGATGGACGGCGACCTCGCCGACGTCGCGACGCTGGCGGACCTGTGCCGCCACCACGATGCGGCGCTGATGCTCGACGAGGCGCACGCGCTCGGCGTGCGCGGGCCATCGGGCCGCGGCGTCGCCGCCGCGGCTGGCGTCGTGCCCGACCTGCTCGTCGGCACGCTCGGCAAGGCGCTCGGCGGGTTCGGAGCGTTCGTGGCGACGACGCCGGCGATCGCGGAGCTGCTGTGGAATCGCGCTCGCTCGCTCGTGTTCTCGACGGCGCTGCCGCCGCTGGTGTGCGCGGCGGCCGAGCGCGCGGTCGAGATCGCGCGTGGCAGCGAGGGGGACGAGCGCCGCGCCACGCTCGGGAGCCTCGCGCGGCTCGTGCGCCGCAAGCTCGCCGGTACGCGGGGTGCGCTCGACAGCGCGATCGTGCCGGTGATCGTCGGCGACGATCGCGAGGTGATGGCGATCACCGCGCGAGCGCTCGACCACGGTGTGTTCGTGCAGGGCATCCGGCCGCCCACCGTGCCGGAGGGGACGTCGCGGCTGCGGATCGCGATCTCCGCGCGCCTCACGCCCGAGGAGCTTGAAAAGGCAGTGAAAGTCCTCGATGACGCAGCGCGTCGTTCCACGTGAAACAGATGGATCTCGAAGACCTCGACAAGCAGGTGCTCTGGCACCCGTTCACGCAGATGGCGGAGTGGCAGCCGCTCGTGATCGCCGCTGGCGACGGCAACTACCTCGTCGATCGCGAAGGTCGTCGCTACCTCGATGGCGTCAGCTCGCTGTGGTGCAACGTCCACGGGCATCGCCATCCGCGCCTCGATCGTGCGCTGCGCGAGCAGCTCGATCGGCTCGCGCACTCGACATTTCTCGGGCTCACGCACGAGCCCGGCATCCGGCTGGCTGCCGAGCTTCTCGAGGTTGCGCCGCCCAACCTCAAGCGCGTCTTCTACTCGGACTCGGGCTCGACCGCGGTCGAGATCGCGCTCAAGCAGTCGTTCCAGTTCTGGCAGCTCGCGGGCCGGCCCACGAAGCAGAAGTTCCTCCGGCTCGGCGAGGCCTATCACGGCGACACGCTCGGTGCGGTGGGCGTCGGGGGCATCGACGTGTTCCATCGCATCTTCGGTCCGCTGCTGGTTCGCAGCATCGCGATCCCGACGCCTGCCGGAACCGACGGTTCGGCCGCGCTACGCCGGCTCGAAGAGGAGCTGTCGACTCGTGCCTACGAGATCGCCGCGCTCGTCATGGAGCCGATGATCCAGGGCGCGGCCGGCATGCTCGTGCATCCGCCCGGGTTCGTGACGAAGGCGGCCGAGCTCTGCCGGCAGCACGGTGTCCACCTCATCCTCGACGAGGTCGCGACGGGCTTCGGGCGAACCGCGCGGATGTTCGCGTGCGAGCACGAGCAGGTTCGGCCGGACTTCCTGTGCCTCGCGAAAGGCATCAGCGGCGGCTACCTGCCGCTCGCCGCCACGCTGTGCACCGAGGAGGTCTACGAGGCGTTTCTCGGCACGCGCGCCGATGGAAGGCACTTCTTCCACGGCCACACGTACACCGCGAATCCGCTCGCATGCGCCGTCGGTCGCGAGTCGCTGCGCCTGCTGCGCGAAAGCACGCTCGCGAACGCGCAGCAGCGCGTCCCGGAGCTCGCGGCCGCGCTCGAGCGCATCGCCGCGCTCCCTCGGGTGAAGGAGGTGCGCCGCTGCGGCCTGATGAGCGGCATCGAGCTCCAGCCGATCGAGGGTCGCTTCGCCGGCGTCGAGGTCTGCGACCGCGCACGCGCGCATGGCGTCATCTTGCGTCCGCTCGGCGATGTCGTCGTGTGGATGCCGCCGCTGACGCTCACGCCCGCGGATCTGGCCCTGCTCGAGACAGCCACGACGAGCGCGATCCAGGAGCTCGCGTGAACGGCTACTTCGTGACCGGGACCGACACCGGCGTGGGGAAGACGTATGTCGCGGCGGCGCTGGTCCGTCACGTGCGTGCCCACGGAAAGAAGGTGCTCGGCTTCAAGCCGATCGAGACCGGCTGCGGAGCCGAGCTGCTCGGCCCCGACCAGAAGGTTCTCCGCGATGCCGCCGGCGGCTGGCAGACCGGGCCGCTCGCCGGCGTCTACCGCTTGCGCGATCCGATTGCCCCGTTTGTCGCCGCCCGCGACGAGGGCCTCACCATCGACATCGACCACATCGTCTCGCTCGCCCGCAGGGCGGACGCGGACTTCACGGTGGTCGAGGGTGCGGGCGGCTGGCGTGTCCCCATCACGGACAGCGCCGACATCTCGACGCTGGCCGGTCGACTCGCGATGCCCGTCGTGATCGTCGCGCGCGCCGGCCTCGGCACGATCAACCATACCCTGCTCACCATCGAAGCCGTCGAGCGCGACGGCTGCAGCGTGGCGGCGATCGTGCTCTCGCGCCGTCCCGAGGAAGATCGCGCGTTCGCCTTCCAGAACGCCGCGGAGATCGGCCGGCGATGGGACGGCGGAGTCGTCGTCTTCGATACTGACCCGACCGTTCTGGACTGCTTGCTGTAGCGCGGCCGGAGCGTTCCACGTGGAACATCACGGACGCCTGTCGGCGTTTCCGACGGTTTCGCGACCGTGCGAGCGGAAGTTCGGCAGGAAGCTCGCAGCGGTGGAGCGGAAGCGGCGATTCGACCGGGAATCGGCGAGCGACGGGAGATCGGCAGCCGTCGCGTCGACCGTAGGCTGGCGACGTTGCGAACCCCGCACGGTGGGGGGGCTGCATGTTCCACGTGGAACACGCCGGTCAACGGCGCAGCGAGACGATCGCGCGCTGCTTGCCATCGAGAGCGTATGGATGGCGCGCGGTGCCCGCGGGCAGATCGTTCCGCGTGAGCGCTTCGAAGCCGAGCACGACTCCGCCATCGTGGACGTAGTCGAGGCCGAGGCGCAGCCAGTCGGCGAGGTCCATCGTGGCGCGAGAAGTGGCGGCGTCGTAGTCGCGGGTGCTGTGGTCTTCGAAACGCTCGGCGCGAGCGTCGAGGTTCGCGAGCGACAGCT
>JBLMXA010000433.1:0-2666 GCA_050257515.1 Acidobacteriota bacterium
TCGCGCCGGCGGCGCTCGTCGGCGCGGTCGAGGTGTGGCGGCGCAACCGGACGCTGCTGCTCGTCGCGCTGTACGTCATGGCCGTGTGGCCGTTCGCGCACGCGCCGCTGCCGTTCTTCAATGCGCGCTACATGCTTCCGCCAATGGTCTTCGGACTGATGCTGGCGGCGCACGCGCCGGTGGCGTTCGCGCGCGAGCTGGACGGGTTGCGCCGCACGCCGGTGGCACTGGCGCTCGGCGCCGTCTGCGGCGGGCTGCTGTTCGGCGGCTTGTTCTTCGCCGCCGTCGACGGCCTGATGCTGTTCCAGTGGCACGACCTGGCGGCCGAGTCCGACGAGCGCGCGGCGCGAGAGCTGCGGCCGCTCGTCGCGCAGTTGCCGGAAGGCAGCCTGCTCGCCAGCCCGGCCGTGCGCGGCGTGCGCGAGAGCAACCGCGCTATTGCCTACTTCGACCTGATCGACTACTCCATGCCGCGCGACAACGGGCCGGCAAACGTCGATGCGGCGCTCGACGACATGCAACGCCAGCTCGATGGAGGCCATCGCGTGTACTACCTGCACAGTCGCGTCGAGTTCACGGGCGACACGTTCGCGGTGCGCGGGCCAGGGTACGAGGTGTACTTCGAGGCGCTGCAACGGCGCTTCGACGTGACGGCGGTGTACGTCGCCCATGCGCCGCACTACGCGCTGTACGAGATCACGCTCCGCGGGCCGACCGCTACACGGTGACGGGCTCGCGCCGGGTGAACGTGAAGAGCTGCGCGGGCCGGTGCGCCCCCTCCATGCGCGTCCCGCCCGTCGGCTTGATGATGCCGAGCGAGAGCATGCGCCGCCGGAAGTTCCGCTTGTCCATCTCGCGGTCGAGGATCGATTCGTAGACCTGCTGCAGCTCGCTGAGGGTGAACTGGCGCGGCAGCAGGCTGTAGGCGACGTTCGTGTACTCGAGCTTCGAGCGCAGGCGGCGGATCGCGTAATCGACGACGACGTTGTTGTCGAAGGCGAGCACGGGGAGCTTGTAGGCGTCGTGCCAGCCGGGCTGCCACTCGGTCTGCTCGCGCAGGCGCACCTGGCCGTGCTGGACGAGCGCGAAGTACGTGACGGCGACGCCGCGGCGGGCATCGCCGCCCCGCGACAGCTCGCCGAAGGTGTAGAGCTGCTCGAGATACACGTCCTGCACGCCCGTCTCGTCGAGGAGCTTGCGCGCCGCCGCGCGGTCGAGCGACTCGCCGTCACCGAGGAGGCCGCCCGGCAACGCCCAGAAGTCGCGAAACGGTTCGACGCCCCGGTGGACGAGCAGCACCTTCAGGTCGTCATCGGACACGGTGAGGATGACGACGACGACCGCGGCGAGCGGCGGCGGTGTTGACTCTGGTGCGGTGGACACGGAGCTATCGCTGATCCTTGCGCCGTTCCTCGAAATAGCCTTCGGCCAGGTTCCACACGAGGCCGACGAGCGCGAACGCGCCTACCCCGGCCAGCAGCGGCAATGCGAGACTCTCGAGCGAGAACATCGTTACGCAGGGACCGGTGCGGGGAGCGCTCTTCCTTGCAATGACCAGGCGGTCGCGTGCTCGATGCGGACCGTCGCGAGCCGGCCGATGTCGGCCGCGCCTTCGAAGTGTATCAGCTTGCCGGCGCGGTTACGACCGTTCCAGCGGTCCTCGCGGCGGCTTTCGACAAGCACTTCCTGTTGCGTGTCAAGCAACGCCTTGTTGATCGCGGTCGAGATGCGCGCCTCCAGCTGCTCGATGGCGTGCAGGCGCTCGAGCTTGACATGCTCCGGCACGTCGTCGGCCATCGTGCGATGCGCGATCGTGCCCGGGCGGGGCGAGTAGGCGGCCACGTGCACCTTGTCGAATCGCAGCCGCTCGAGCAGCCCGTACGTCGCGCGGAACTCCGCCTCCGTCTCACCGCAGAAGCCGACGATGATGTCGGTGACCATCGCCGCCTGCGACAGGCGCGCGCGCACCATCTCGAATGTCGCGAGGTACTCGGCGAGCGTGTAACCGCGCCGCATACGTTCGAGCAGCGTGTCGCACCCCGCCTGCACGGGGATGTAGAAGCTCTCGCACACCTTCGGCAGCTCGGCGACCGCGTCGACGATGCGCGGCGTCATGTCCTTCGGGTACGACGTCAGGAAGCGGATGCGCTCGAGTCCCTCGACATCGTGGATCGCGAGCATCAGGTCGCCGAGGTCGGGCGTGTCGGGCAGGTCGTGGCCGTACGCCTCGACCGTCTGGCCCAGCAGCGTCACCTCGCGCACGCCGCGCGCGCAGTAGTGCTCGATTTCGTTGCGGATGTCGGCAATCGTGCGGCTGCGCTCGCGGCCGCGCCGGTAGGGGACGATGCAGTAGGTGCAGAACTTGTCGCAGCCGTGGACGACGGGCACGTACGCCGTCACGCCGTCGGGATGGGCGAAGGTCGCCGGCCAGAACTCGCCGCCGGCGTCGTCGATGCCGGCGAGCTCCATGATCGGCGCGAAGTCCTGTGGGCGGGCGAATGCGTCGACGTACGGGAAACGGCGCCGCAGGTCGTCGTCTCGCGGGCCGACCATGCAGCCCATGACGGCGATCTTCATCGAACGGCTGCGGTCACGCAGGCGCTTCAGCCGGCCGAGCTGGCCGATCGCGCGGTCCTCGGCATGCTCTCGCACGGAGCACGTGTTCA
>JBLMXA010000434.1:0-9186 GCA_050257515.1 Acidobacteriota bacterium
GCGCCATGTCGCCGATCTCGTCGAGGAAGATCGTGCCGCCGTCGGCGACCTCGAACAGGCCGCGCTTCTTGGCGACCGCGCCGGTGAACGCGCCGCGCTCGTGGCCGAACAGCTCGCTCTCGATCAGCTCCGGCGGGATCGCCGCGCAGTTGACCTTGACGAACGGACCGGTCGACACGCTCGAGTTGCGGTGGATCGCGCGCGCGATCAGCTCCTTGCCGGTGCCGCTGTTGCCGGTGATCAGCACCCGGCTGCGCGTCGGTGCGACCTTCGCGATCTGCCGCCGCAGGTCCTGCATCACCGGCGTCGTACCGAGCAGCTCCCAGCGCGCGTCGGCCGCGTGGCGCAGGGTGTCGAGCTCGCGCGACAGCCGGCGGCGATCGAGCGCGTTGCGCACGGTCACCATGACGCGGTTGCGATCGAGCGGCTTCTCCATGAAGTCGAACGCGCCGAGCCGCGTCGCGGCGACCGCGTCCTCGATCGTCGCGTGGCCGGAGATCATGACCACCGGGATCTCCGACGTGCGCGACGACCTGCCGTCCTCGCCGCGCGACTTGAGCGTGCGGAGCAGGTCGAGGCCGTTGTCGTCGCCGAGCTTGACGTCGAGCAGGATGACGTCGATCGACTCGCGCGCCAGCACGCCGTCGGCCTCGGCGATCGAGCCCGCCTCGTGCACGACGTGGCCCTCGCCCTCGAGCACCATGCGCAGCGTGCGGCGGATGTTCTTCTCGTCGTCGACGATCAGGATCGGCTCGGCAGACGGCGGGGCGGCGTCTTCGGTCATTGGTATTCCTTCGGTGCGTCGCCGCGGTCTTCCTGCGCGAAGCGCTCGCGGCGGCGGCGGTTCCACCAGAACACGACGGCGAGCAGCAGGATCCCCGCACCGATGAAGAACGGCCGCTTGTCGGTCGCGGGCGACTCCTGCTTGACGACGATCGGCGGCAGCGGCACGCGGCTGCCGTCCGACATCACGCTCGAATTGCTCGAGCTCGTGCTCGTGCCCGATCCGCCGGCGAGCGCGAGCTCGACGCGATCGGCCGGCGCGACACCGGTGTCCATCGACTGCAGCGCCGCGACGCAGGCGTCCCACCCCTGCACCGCGGCATCCCCCGCGATGCAGTCGCCCTGCAGCTCGACGATCTTGTCCTTCGTCGCGACCAGCACGACGCGCGTCTGCTGGTGCACCGGCGTCGTCTGCTCGGCGGTCGCGACGATCATCTTGGCCGCGGCGTCGGGCGACACCTTCGGATCCTTCAGCGCGTCGAGCTCGGCGCGCGCGGCGCTCGCCGGCGTCGACGTCGTGACCGAGATCCGTGCGACGTCGAGCACGATCCCCGGCGTGGCCGGCTTGTACGACTCGGCCTCGACGATGCCGTGCTGGCCGCCGAGGTGGCCCGCGCCGCCGGTGATCTGCACCAGCTCGGGATCCGCGCCGCCGTTCCAGCCGGCGGGCGGCGTGACGAGCGGCGCGGCGGACGCCGCGAGATCGAGCACGAGCACGAGGACGAGGACGAGTTGGAAGCGTCTCATGGCATGCTCCCGATCAGCTTCGTGCAGCCCTCGCTGCACGCGAGTGGCTCGCGGTCGTTCCAGAAGCACGCGAGCGCGCTGATCGCGCCGTCGCTCGCGAGCTGTGCGCGCAGCCGGCCGCGGTACGGGGCGCGCTCGAACGCGAGCGACAGCGTGCCGCGATCGGCGCCCGCCGCGGGTCGCACGACCTCGCTCACCGCGATCCCGACGAGGTGAGGATCGAACGGCAGCCCACCGAGCAGCTGCTGCGCGATCGTGTCGGGCGCGGCGGCCGCGCCGTGGAGCGCGAGCCACGCGGCGTAGCAGCCCATCGCGGGCTCGCCCCACGCGGCCGCGCCGTCGACGCTGGCGCCTTCAGCCTTCGCGGCATCGGCGACCGCGGTCGCCAGCTCGCCGAGCTCGTGCCACGTCGCCGGCGGCTGCACCGGAGGCTGCGGCACGGCCTCCGCCTTGCCGCACGCCGCGAGCACGATCACCGCGCTCAGCCGTACGCGAGCCATACCTTCTGCCCGAGATCGATGCCGAGCCGCCGCCGCGCGTCGTCCGTCAGGCCGATCGCGGTGCCGTCCAGCGGAGTCACGCGCGTGCCGATCGCGCGCAGCTCGGCGCGCGGGCCGGTGATCTGCACCGCGCAGATCGCCCATCGCCGGTCGCCACCCGCGCCGCCCTCGCCGCGGACCTCGACCTCGCGCGCGTCGCGCACGAGCGTGATGTCGTCGGTGCGCGCGACGAAGTGCGGGCCGCCGTCGAACGGATCGATCTGCTGGGCGTACTCGAAGCCGATCCGCCGCAGCATCTTCTCCACCGCGCGCGTGTCCTCACCGACCTGGCCGATCAGCGCGCGCACGTCCTCGGGCAGCAGCTCGGTGTGGATCGGATCGTCGGGGAACAGCGCCTGGATGAACTCCTTGTTGTCCTTCGACAGCCGATCGGCCTCCTGGTACGTGAGGCCGGTGAACCGCCGCCCGAGCGCCTCCCACAGCTTCGAGGTGCCGTCGGGCTCGAGCGGCGGCAGCAGCTCGGACAGCACGTGATCGCGGAACAGCGGCCGGTTCATGCGGATGAACAGGAACCGCACGTACGACAGCGCCTTGCCGAGAGCCTGCGCGTTGCGCCGGTACTCCGGCAGCAGGATGAGGCCGCCGATCTCCGTCGGGCCGTGGTAGTTGTAGCCGATCCGCAGCGTCTGATGGACGAAGTAGCGGTCGAGCGTCACCGAGTAGCGCTCGTCGTTCTCGACCCGGAAGAAGATGTGCGGCGCGCGCTTCGTGCCGTGCTGCGCGTAGATCATCGACGTGCCGATGATCCGCTTCTGCGCGAGATCCTCGAGCACGAACAGGAACTCGCGGTCGCTCGCCGGCAGCTCCTGCCCGAACGAGCGCTCCGAGTGATCGAGGATGTGCTCGATGATCGTGCGCTCCGCCGGGAGGTTGACCGTGTCGAGGTGCTCTGCGACCGCGAGCACCTGGTCGACATCTTCCCGATACGATTGACGAATTCGAAACATGACCACGCCGTCGCGGGCCCACCCTACCACGGCTGCGTCCGAAATCCGGAAGCCACCTGGCCGGCCGGCGGACGCGCGCGCCCGCAAGCCGGCGTTTTCGCGCGTTCGCGAGCTGTCATGACCGCCGCAATGCGGGTGCTAGCATGTCCTCGTGGTGTCGTTCGACGACAAGGCGGAAGTGGTGCGCGGCGTGTCGTGGGCCGCATTCGAGCGTCGGCTGCAGCAGAAGGGCGACCACGTCGTGCCGCGCCTGCACTATCTCGACGGAGTGCTCGAAGCCGTGACGCCGTCGCGAGGACACGAGACCGCCGGCTCCTGGATCGGCAGGCTGATCGAGGTCTACGCGCTCGAGGCGGGCGTCGAGCTGTCCGCGGTCGGCAGCTGGACGCTGAAGGACGAGCTGAAGCGCGCCGGAGCGGAGCCGGACGAGTGCTACATCGTCGGCCCCGATCCCGAGAGCAAGCTCGAGCGCCCGCACTTCGCGATCGAGGTCCAGTGGTCGCGGCACGGCGTCGACAAGCTCGAGATCTACAAGCGCCTCGACGTCCGCGAGGTGTGGTTCTGGGACCGCGGCTCGATCGTCGTCTACGTCCGACATGGCGACGCGTTCCGGCACGCACGTCGCAGCTCGTTCCTCCCGGAGCTCGATCTCGAGCTCCTGTGCACGTTCCTCGATCGCGACACGATGACCGCCGCGATGCGCGAGTTTCGCGCGGCGCTCCAGCGGCGCCGTCGTCGCTAGGGGAGCACGCTGGCAAGCGCCGACGCGAGGCGGCCGGGCGCGCGCGCCGCGTCGGTCAGCATGTCGAGCTCGCCCTCGGGCAGCCGCTCGGCGGCGAGCTCGTAGCCCTGGATGATGCGGATGCGGCGCTTGTGCGCGGCCTTGCGGCGCGCGTTCTCCTCGTCGATCCAGTCGAGGATCTGCGGCAGCGCCTCGACCGTCGCCTTCTTGATGTCGTGCATGAGCAGCACGTTGCGTCCGGTCATCTTGCCGACCTGCTTCTCGACGTAGTCGACCGCCTTCTTCGCGCTGCCGTGCTTCCACTCCTGCGGATCGAGATCCCAGTGGAAGTGATCGAGGTGGCGCTCGGCGAGCATGTTCTCGACGCGCTCGCAGCGCACGCCGTACGGCGTGCGGAACCACGCGAGCTGCAGCCCCGACACCTTCTCGATCACCGCCTTCGACTCGTCGATCTCGCGCGCCGCGCGCTCCTCGTCGTGCAGCCGGCACAGGTCCTGGTGGGTCATCGTGTGGTTGCCGATGATGTGACCCTCGCGGACGATCCGCGCGATCACGTCCGCGGCCTGCTTCTTGTCGGCCATCTCGCCGACCATGAAGAAGATGGCGTGGATGTGGTGCTTCGCGAGCGCGTCGAGCACCGCCGGCGTCGTCTTGGGGTTCGGGCCGTCGTCGAACGTGAAGATCAGCTCCGGATCGCCGGACGCGGTCGGCCCGGCCGCGGGCAGCGGCCAGCCCCTGGGATGCTTGGGCTTGTCACTCGCCGGCGGCTTGGTGTGGCCGGCGGCCGCGACGCCCGCCGACACGAGGACAGCCACTGCGAGCACGAACCTCACCACACGGATCTAACACGCGACGCGCGCGTGGCATGCTTTCTCGCCATGCATGAACGGCTGCTCGATCTCGAACCTCCCCGCGTGCCGCTCGCGGTCACGCCGACCCGCAGCCACTGGCTGCGTTACGGCAAGCACCTCGGTGCGAAGATCTGGGTCAAGCGCGACGACCAGACCGGCAGCGAGCTGTCCGGCAACAAGGTCCGCAAGCTCGAGTACCTGATGGCCGAGGCGCTCGCCGAGCAGGCGACGCATGTCATCACGTGCGGCGGCGAGCAGTCTAACCACGCGCGCGCGACCGCGATGGCCGCGGCCCAGCTCGGCATGCGCAGCGTGCTGATCCTGCGCACCGACGATCCCCAGCGGCCGCCCGCGCCGACCGGCAACATCCTGCTCGACCGGCTCGTCGGCGCCGAGCTGCGCTGGATCTCGCGGCCGGCCTGGCGCGAGCGCAACCACCTGCTCGCCCAGGAGGCCGAGCGGATCCGCGCCGCCGGTGGCCGCCCGTACATCATCCCCGAAGGCGGCTCGAACGCGCTCGGCAGCTGGGGCTACATCCGCGCGATGCACGAGCTCGCCGAGGACCTCGAGGGCATCGCGGCGCCCGATCACCCGGTGACGATCGTCTACGCGTGCGGCTCGGGCGGCACCGGCGCCGGCCTCATCCTCGGCGCCAAGCTGCTGAACCTCACGACGCGCGGCATCCGCGTCGCCGGCGTCAACGTGTGCGACGACCGCGCCTACTTCATCGACGCGATCGGGAAGATCTGCGCCGACGCCGAGGAGCGCTGGCAGCTGCCCACCCATGTCGGCCCCGAGGACATCGACATCGTCGACGGCCACGTCGGCCTCGGCTACGCGAAGAGCCGGCCCGAGGAGCTCGCGACCATCCGCGACGTGTGCCGTAGCGACGGCATCGTGCTCGACCCGGTCTACACCGGCAAGGCGTTCCACGGCGTGATCGACGAGCTGCGGCGCGATCCGAGGCGGTTCGGCTCGGCGGTCGCGTTCGTCCACACCGGCGGGATGTTCGGGCTGTTCGCGTCGCCGGAGACCGTCGCGACGGTGCTGTGAGCAGATCACGCGAAGCTCACGAAGCGTTCACGACCGTCGTCACGTTCGACACCGCCTGTCACCCCGTTTCCGGTGGTTTCACGATCTTGCCGGGTGGATCGCCGGCTGCAATTCCCGACGAGCATGAGGGGAATGCTGCTGGTCCTGACGGTGGTCGCCGCGCGGCCCGCGGCGGCGCACGCGGGCATCGATAACGAGGAGCCGCCGCGCGCGGTCCCGCAGCTGTCCGCGCCCGGGACGACCGAGCCGGCGAGCGCGCTGGACGAGCCGAGGAGCCCGCGCACCGCGCGGCTGCTGTCGGGTGCCGGCCCGCTGATGTCGCTCGGCGTCGTCGCCGTCGGCGGCCTCGTCGCCGGCGCCGGCTCGAACCCGGCGCACTGGCGGCAGGATCTCGGCGCCGGGATCGCGTGGGTCGGCGTGGCATCGCTGCCGCTCGCGCCGTCGTTCGGCCACTGGTACGCCGGCGACTACCTGACGCCCGGGCTCGGCCTGCGCGCGCTCGGCATCGGCCTGTTCGTCGGCGGCGCGGCCAACTACACGCTCCGCATCGACTGCGCCGATCTCGACTGCCCGCCCGCGAAGGACAACACGCTCGGCGGCACGCTGATGCTGCTTGGCCTGGTGTCGTACACCACCGGCTGGTTCTACGACGTGGCGACCGCGGGCCGCGCGGCGCGCGAGTACAACCGCGGCCACAGCCGGCTGTCGATCGCGCCGACCGCGATCCGCGGCGCGTCGGCCACGTCGTACGGTCTCGTCGTGGGAGGGAGCTTCTGATGCGCGCGCTCCTCGCGCTGGTGCTCTCCGGCTGCTCGTTCGCGTTCGTGACCGCGCCGCCGAAGCAGGCCGCGCCGCCGACGGCCGAGTGCACGGAGAGTTACATCGCCCCGGTCGCGGACCTCGCGCTGGCCGCCGGCGGCGGCGCGCTCGCGATCGGGCTGACCGCGTCGGCGCCCGGCTGCAACTCGGGCGACTGCACCGCGTCCAACATCGGCGGTGGCGTCGCGAGGACGGCCGGCGCGCTGATGCTGATCCCGACGCTCATCTACGCGATCTCGTCGTACCGCGGGTTCACCGACGTCGGCGCATGCCGCCGCCTGCACGCGCGACCCACTCCGTCGCCCCCCAACCCGGACCTGATCTAACATCGGGGCGTGCGCCGCCTCGTCGTGCTCGCCGGCCTGCTCGCGTCGCAAGGCGCGCGCGCCGACAAGAGCCGCGACACCGCCGAGATCCTGTCGGGCGCGGGCGCCGGCGTGTCGACGGCGATCGTGCTGTCGAGCTTCCTCGCCACCGACCGGGCGAGCGACACCAACATGCCGCTGCTCTACGCCGGCCTCGGCACCTCGCTCGTCACGCCGTCGCTCGGCGAGCTGTACGCCGGCCAGTACCTGACGTGGGGCATGGGCGTGCGCGCGCTCGCCGGCGCCGCGGCGATCTACGCGGTGACCGCGCAGACCGAGACGGTGACGTGCACGGACCAGCCGACCGCGACCGTGAAGTGCCAGAACATGACGAGCACCGGGCTCGCGATCCTCGGCCTCGCCGCGATCACGTACATCGGCGGCGCCTGGTACGACATCGCCGACGCGCCCGATGCGGTCGACCGCAAGAGCGGCCGCATCCGCGTCGCGCCGATCATCGTGCCCGCCGGCGACGGGAGCTGGGCGCCCGGGCTCTACTTCTCGGCGGCGTACTGATCGAGCAGCGAGCTCAGCTGGTCCTCGCCGAGCGGTCCGACGTGGCTGTACACCTGCTTGCCGCCGCGGTTGTAGATGAACGTCGTCGGCAGCGCCTGCGGGTAGTTGTACGAGACCAGGATGTCCGAGCTCGCGCGGATGATCGGATACGTCATCTCGTAGTCGGAGCGGAAGTTGAGCAGGTCGTTGTCGCTCGGCTGGTCGGTCATGATGCCGAGGAACACCACGCCCTTGTCCTTGTACTTCGCGTACGTCTTGGACAGGTCGGGGATCTCCTTCTGGCACGGGTGGCACCACGTCGCCCAGAAGTTCACGACCACGACCTTGCCGGCGAGCGACTCGGGCGTGTACGGGCGGTTGTCGGTATCGACGTACTTCATGTCCGGCAGGCAGTCGCCCTGGCTCTTGTTGCAGGCGGCCGCCGCGTGCGTCGTGCCGACCACGACCTTGGCGTCGCTCGACAGGTGGACGAACAGGTAGACGACGATGCCTGCGGTTCCGGCGAGCAGGACTCCGATCAACGCTTTGGTGCTCATCGAAACCTCAGTAGCGAAGACTCTAGATCATCTGGCGGCACGAAGCCGAGTAGCTCGATGCACGTCGCCGTGACGTTTGCGATTCCCGCGGTTTGCGCGCGCGCCGGATCCAGGTCGTAGCGGTCGCCGCGCATCGGGTCGTGGATCAAGAATGGCACGGGGTTGAGCGTGTGCGAGGTCTTCGCAACCGGCTGGCCGGCCTTGTCGCGCTGGACGCGCCCCTTCTTGTCGCGCTGGTACATCTCGTCGGCGTTGCCGTGATCGGCGGTAACCACAACGATTCCCTGTAGTTCCTCGACGGCCTTCACGAGCCGCGCGAGCTCGAGATCGACGGTCTCGACCGCGAGCACGGTCGCGTCGAAGCTGCCGGTGTGGCCGACCATGTCGCCGTTGGCGTAGTTGACGCGCGCGAACCGGTGCTTGCCGGTCCGGAGCTCGATGATCAAGCGATCCGTGATCTCGGCCGCCTTCATCCACGGCCGCTGCTCGAACGGCACGCGATCCGAGGGGATCTCGATGTAGGTCTCGGTGCCCTCGTCGAACATGCCGCTGCGGTTGCCGTTCCAGAAGTAGGTGACGTGCCCGTACTTGTGCGTCTCGGCGATCGCCAGCTGGCGGCGGCCGGCCAGCGCGAGCAGCTCGCCCATGCTGTCGCGGATGCGCGGCGGCTCGACCAAGAAGCGCGTCGGCAGCTTGAGGTCGCCGTCGTACTGCATCATCCCGGCGAAGCGCAGGTCGAGGCGAGGCCCGCGAGCGAAGCGATCGAAGTGATCCTGTTCGAACGCCTGCGTGAGCTCGATCGCTCGATCGCCGCGGAAGTTGAAGAGCACGACCGAGGCGCCGGGGCGGATCGGACCGAGCGCCTCGCCGCGCTCGTCGGCGACCACGAAGCCCGGCACGTATTGGTCGTCACCGGTTCCGCTCGCGTAGTAGGCCTCGACGGCCGCGCGCGCCGACGCGACCTTGGGGCCCTCGCCGCGCACGTGCAGCTGCCAGCCGCGCTCGACCATCGCCCAGTCGGCGCCGTAGCGATCCATCGTGATCAGCATGCGACCGCCGCCGCTGGCGATGCGCGCGTCACAGCCGGCCTCGCGCAAGGCGGCGAGCTCGGCCTCCAGCCGCTCGAGGTAGCGCAGCGCCGAGCGACCGTCGACGTCGCGTCCGTCGGTCAGCACGTGCACGCGCTGACAGGTCACGCCCTCGCGCGCGGCCTGCCCGAGCAGCGCGATCAGGTGATCGATGTGGGCGTGGACGTTGCCGTCGCTCA
>JBLMXA010000435.1:0-6289 GCA_050257515.1 Acidobacteriota bacterium
AGCTCGCGGACCGCGCTGAACGACAGCTCGCCGCTCGCGAGCACCGCGTTCAGCACCGGCAGCGCGCCGAGCGCGCGCGCCACGCGCAGCCGCTCCTGCGCCGTGCGCGGCGCGTAGCCCAGCACGCGCTCCATGTAGTCGATCGCCGAGACCATCCCGAGCGGCTTCCAGATCTGCAGCGCCTCGGCCTCGCGCAGCCAGCGCGCTTCGTCGGCATCGAGCGCAGCGCGCCGCCTCGCGATCGCGCGCAGCTCGCGATCGACCGCACGCCAGTCCGTCTTCGTCTCGTGCGCCCACGTGGGCGCGGCCTCCACCTCGATCGAATTTCCGCTGAACATGCACCACGCATAACACGCACGTCTGATGCGCCACGGCTCATGCGCTGCGCGAGAAAACGCGATTCCTCGTCGAGCAACGAGGCCGCGTGACGAAAACGATCACCGCGCGCAGACCAAGCACTTTGTCGAAGATCAGAACGCGAGCGCGCTGCTCGCACGACCGAAGTCTGTGATCGCCGACGCCGCTGTGGACAAGCGCGCGATCGCTCTGCAGAGCGCGCCACGTCCGGGCGGCGCTGGCCCCCAGCGGCTTGGATTGCCGCGCGCTTGGCGGCCTCGGTGCCAGATGGCGCGGCACTCCACGGCGCTCACAAGCTCTACGACCAAGATCTATTTTCGGAGAAGCAGAAGACCGAGCAAGCACCGATGCTCGCGCTCTGGAACTGATCCTGAAAGAACAAATCCGGTAGTCGTGGCGCTGTGAGCGCTGTGGATTGCCGCACGATGTGGCCGGCAGTCGAGCATCTCGCGCGGCAATCCAAGCGGCTGAGGACAACGCGCGCCCGGACGCTCGCGCTCTGTGCTCACGTGGGCGCGTTGCCCGCGGCCGCGCCAGCGGTCACAGCGCGGTCGTGCAAGCGCCGCCGCTCGCGTTCGCGCATCTACGGCTGCGGCTGGAGCGTCGCGTACAGGCACACGTTGCAGTCGGGACCGTTCGGGTAGTCCGCCGTGTACGTCGCGGTCCACGCCTTCGAGACGACCACGGTCCCGCTGCTGGTCTGCAACATCACCGTGTACACGTCGCCGTCGGCCAGGCCGTCGGTCGGCAAGATCCCGCCGCGCACGTCGTAGCGCTGAGCGGCGGCTCTGATGTCGACGAATGTGACGATCTGCGGCCCGACGAAGTGCAGCTCGTCACCCGGAACATCGGGCGTCGTGATCAGGCCGGAGGCGCAGCGCTCATTCACGCAGATCGTGACGTTCGCGCCGGTCAGCGTGGCGGCGTCGGCTCCCGCGAGCATGTCGAAGCTTGCCGGTGCGAGGCAACCGATCAGCGTGCAGACGTGCTGAGGCTTCGTGGCGCAGCTCGTCGAGAGCAGGGCCAAGCCGAGCATCACCGTCGCGCGCACGAGCCCATTATCGCAGCCGCGCGCGCTCGCGGCCGTGATTTCGGTATACGTTTCCGCCCATGGCCGGTCCCGATGTCCTCGTATGGCTCGACATGGAGATGACGGGCCTCGATCCGGACAAGGAGCGGATCATCGAGGTCGCGATGATCCTCACCGACGGGCAGCTCGGCGAGATCGCGACCGGACCCGAGCTCGTCATCCATCAGGGCGACGAGGTGCTCGCGGCGATGGACGACTGGAACAAGTCGCACCACGGCGCGTCCGGGCTCGTCGAGCGCGTGCGGGCATCGACGATCTCGGAGGCCGATGCCGAGGCGCAGATGGTCGCGTTCATCAACGCGCACGTGCCGCACAAGGAGCGGCCGGTGCTCGCCGGCAACTCGATCCATCAGGACCGACGGTTCGTGCGCCGCTACATGCAGGTGCTCGAGAAGCGGCTGCACTACCGCATGGTCGACGTGTCGACCGTCAAGGAGCTCGCGCGCCGGTGGTACCCGCAGGTCGTCGCGAAGCAGCCCGCGAAGAAGGAGACGCATCGCGCGCTCGACGACATCCGGGAGTCGATCGAGGAGCTGCGGTTCTACAAGCAGCACGTGTTCGCGCCGGCGGTACAATAACGCCGTGAAGGACACGCTCGTGATGGTGATGGCCGGTGGCAAGGGCTCGCGTCTGGGGCCCCTGACGGTCCACCGTTCGAAGCCCGGCGTGCCGTTCGCGGGGCGCTACCGGATCGTCGACTTCGTGCTGTCGAACTTCGTCAACTCGGGCTACCGCCGCATCTACGTGCTCACGCAGTACATGTCGTCGAGCCTGATCAAGCACCTGTCGCGCAACTGGCGGCTCAGCGGCTTCGGCGAGTACATCGAGGTCGTGCCGGCGCAGATGCGCCTGGGCGAGTTCTGGTACCGCGGCACCGCCGACGCCGTGTACCAGAACCTGAACCTCGTGCGCGACGCCCGCGCCGAGCACGTCGCGGTGTTCGGCGGCGATCACATCTACAAGTTCGACATCGCCCAGATGGAGCAGCAGCACCGCGACCTCGCGGCCGATCTCACGGTCGCCGCGTTCCCGGTGCCGCGGCACGAGGCGAGCGCGTTCGGCATCATCGACGTCGACGAGCGAGGGCGCATCGTCGGCTTCATCGAGAAGCCGGCGGATCCGCCGGAGATGCCCGGCAGGCCGGGCTGGTCGCTCGTGTCGATGGGCAACTACCTGTTCCGCCGCGAGGTCCTCGAGCGCGTGCTCGGCGGCGGCAACGGCACCGGCACGCCCGGCCACGATTTCGGCAAGCACATCATCCCGCGGCTCGTCGCCGACGGAGCGCGCGTGTTCGTCTACGACTTCGCGCAGAACCGCATCCCCGGCGAGCCCGAGGGGATCGCGCCGTACTGGCGCGACGTCGGCACGATCGACTCGTACTTCACGGCGAACATGGAGCTGCGCGCGCGCGTGCCCGCGCTCGATCTCTACAACCGGCAGTGGCGGATCCGCAGCGCGCAGCGCGACTACCCGCCCGCCCGCTTCGTGCGCGCCGGCGAGGGCGAGCCGGCCGCCGAGGTCGACGACAGCCTCGTGTGCGAGGGCGCGATCATCGCGTCGGCGAGCGTGCGCGAGAGCGTCATCGGCTACGACTGCTTCGTGCACGCCGGCGCGAAGGTCCACGACTCGATCATCCTGTCGGGCTGCGACATCGGCCGCGGCGCTCACCTGCAGCGCGTGCTGCTCGACAAGAACTGCAAGATCGAGCCCGGCTGCGTCATCGGCGAGGACCCCGCGGCCGACAACGAGCGGTTTCCGTTCCGCACGGAGAGCGGCATCGTCGTCGTGCCGAAAGGCACGCTCGTGCCCGCCAAGGGCCCCTGCGTCCTCGCGAACGACGTCGCCGAGCTGCTCTCGAACGACCCCGAGCTGTCCGAGAAGCTGCGCCCGGGTTCGTTCGTCGTGTCGATGCAGAGCCGCCACAGCTACGAGTCCGCGGGGCCGCGCTTCAAGCGCTACGCGGGCGACCTGCAGTAGATTTCGCGCCGCATGCGAGTCGTACACGTCGCCAGCGAGGTGGCACCGTTCGCGCAATCAGGCGGCCTCGCCGACGTCGTCGCCGGTCTGCCGGCCGCGCTCGCCGATGCCCACGGGGTCGACGTCGGCGTGATGGTGCCGCTGTACCGCGGCGTCGCCGGCAAGCTCGCCGCGGCCGGCATCGCGCTCGATCCCGGCGTACCCATCTCGATCGAGATCGGCTGGCATCGCTTCGACGCCGCGCTGCGCCTCGCGAAGATCGGCCGCGTCACGTACGGCTTCGTCGACTGCGCGGCGCTCTACGATCGCGCCGGGACGCTGTACGGGCCGGGCGGCACCGGCGAGTTTGCCGACAACCACGTGCGGTTCGCCGCGCTCGGCAAGGCGGCGGTCGAGCACGCCGACAAGCTCGTCGGCGGTCCGCTCGACGTGCTGCACGTGCACGACTGGCAGGGCTCACCCGCGGCGATCTACGCGCGCGTCGCCGGCGCGCCGTTCGCGATCGTGACGACGATCCACAACCTCGCCTATCGCGGCATCTTCCCCAAGCACGTGATGCCCGAGCTCGGGCTGCCGTGGTCGATCTTCACGCTCCACTACGTCGAGTTCTACGATCAGGTCTCGCTGCTCAAGGGCGGGCTCGCCGCGGCCGACGTCGCGACGACGGTCAGCCCGAGCTACGCGCGCGAGATCGTGACGCCGCAGTTCGGCGAGGCGCTCGATCACTTCCTGCGCTGGGACGTGCGCCGGCTCGTCGGCATCGTCAACGGCATCGACGTCGACGCGTGGAACCCCGCGACGGACGCGGCGCTGCCCGCGCGCTTCAGCGCGAGCGCGCTCGCCGGCAAGGACACGTGCCGCGCCGAGCTCGCGAAGGAGATGAACCTGTCGCTCGCGCCCGGCCAGCCGTTGATCGCCGCGATCGCGCGGATGACCGGCCAGAAGGGGCTCGATCTCGTCGCCGACATCGTGCCCGAGCTCGCGCGGCTCGGCGCGAAGCTGATCGTGCTCGGCTCGGGCGAGCCCGATTACGAGGCGCGCTTCCGCTGGCTCGCCGACGTGTTCCAGCAGCACGTCGCGGTGCGCATCGGCTTCGATCTCGCGCTGTCGCGCCGCATCTACGCGGGCAGCGATCTGTTCGTGATGCCCTCGCGCTTCGAGCCGTGCGGGCTCGGTCAGCTGTACGCGATGCGCTACGGCACGATCCCGATCGTGCACGCGGTCGGCGGCCTGCGCGACACGGTGAGCGATGCGACGGGCATTCGCTTCGAGCCCGCGAGCGCGGCCGCGCTGCTCGCCGCGCTCGAGGGTGCGGTTTCCACGTACCGCGATCGCTCGGCGTGGTCGGCGATGCAGCGCGCCGCGATGGCGCGCGATGCTTCGTGGACCGCATCGGCACACGAGTACGTGCAGCTGTACCGGTCGGTACGGCCGTGACCTCGACGAGAAACGCGTTCGGACGTCCGAACGCCGGACAGTTTGTGTCCGAGCTTCGGACCGGGCGCGTCCGGCGGTCGGACCGTGACGTCCGCCTGGCGGACGTCCGGGCGTCAAAGACCCGCACAGCGCGCGCTGCTGACACACCGTAGAGCGGCGTACGTCACTGACGCGT
Organism: Acidobacteriota bacterium; assembly: GCA_050257515.1. Classification (GTDB taxonomy): domain Bacteria; phylum Myxococcota_A; class Polyangia; order Haliangiales; family Haliangiaceae; genus JABFXX01. The sequence continues at coordinate 5,037 of JBLMXA010000435.1, forward strand.
CGCGCTGTGGGGGACCCTGTCAACAAGTCCCTTCCAGGGGCGGGTTATTCACAAGCAGATCCCTACCTAAAGTCCCGATTTCCAAGGAAGCGGTGAGTGACGTGGAGGGCGTGTGAATAAGTTGTGATCCCGGGGTGTGGAGTGGCCCGGGAGTGACGGAGCTTCGATAACTTAGTATGTATGTCCGATGACGTACCGCGCACACCTACATCGACCTTCATCCGGACGGGAGTGAGCGCCTGAGAGACACTCAATGAGCGTCGCTCGCGCCGGCGTCTGAAGGCGCTCCAGGCTCGCTGGTAGCGCGCAGCAGCCGACACGCTTCCTCGTCCTTCGCGTCGCATGCACGCGAGAGCAGCGCGCGTCCGTGGTCGATATCGCGCGGCACGCCCGAGCCCTGCATCACCATCTCGCCGAGCACGCGACACGCGACGGCGTCATCGGGCATGCAGGCGCGCTCGAGCCACATCGCCGCCGCGCTCGGCGAGCGCGCGACGCCCTTGCCCTCGAGGTACGCCAGGCCGCGGTGGCGGCACGCGGCGGGGTCGCCGGCATCGCAGCCCTGCTTGTAGTGGCCGAGGGCAGCCTTCAGCATGCCGTTGCTGGATTTTGCAGCAAGCGACATCTCGAGATCGCCGGCGTTCGTGCACGCCGACGGCACGCCGCCCTTGCACGCCTTGTCGAGCAGCGCCTCGGCGCGCGCGAGGTCGACGCCCATGCCGCGGCCGTCGCGAAACATCAGACCGAGCGTGCGGCACGCGAGCCGGTACCCGCCGTCGCACGCCTTCTGGAACGTCAGCACGGCTCGCGCCGGATCGCGCGAGATGCCGAGGCCCTCGGCGAGCGCGAGCGCGTAGCTGTTGCACGCGATCATGTTGCCGGCGTTGCACGCGCGCTCGAACAGCTGCGATGCGCGCTTCGGATCGGGCGCGACGCCGGTGCCCTCGGCGTACATCACGCCGAGCCGGCGGCACGCTTCGATGTCGCCGGCGACGCAGCGCGCGTCGAGGCTCGCGGCGAGCTCGGCCGGATCCTCGACCTCGTGCGCGTCCTCGGCGGGCCGCGGCTTGGGCGCCTTCGAGCACGCGATCAGCGTCACCGCGAGCACGAGGACGATCCGCATCCGGTCAGGTCCTACCACCGCGTCACCGCCGGGTACAACGTGTTGGCGAACGCGCGATCGGCCTGCTCGCCACCGTGCGGGACGAGCGCGAACGCGCCGACGATCGCGAGGCCGACGACCGCGGCGATCG
>JBLMXA010000436.1:0-6362 GCA_050257515.1 Acidobacteriota bacterium
CAGCCCGCGATCGGGTTGCCGATCAGCATGCGCGCCTGCATCGCCGACTCGCGGCGGATCAGCTTCGGCTCGCCGGCGGCGCGCGCGAGCAGCTCGGCCTGACACGTGCGCTCCATCGTGATGAACCACCACGCCGCGGCGTCGACCGTCTCGCCGACGGTCAGCAGGCCGTGGTTCTGCAGGATCACCGCCTTCTTGCTGCCGAGCGCCTTCGCGACGCGCTCGCCCTCGTCGAGATCGACGACGACGCCGCCGAAGTCGTCGAACAGCGCGTGATCCTCGAAGAACGCGCACGAGTCCTGCGTGATCGGCGACAGCTCGCGGCCGAGCGAGCTGAACGCCTTGCCGTGGAGCGAGTGCGAGTGCGCCGCGGCGATCACGTCGGGGCGCGCCTTGTGGATGCGCGAGTGGATCGCGTACGCGGCGGTGTTGACGGGCAGCTCGCCCTCGATCGTGGCGCCCTTGTGATCGACGCGGATCAGGTTCGACACCTTGATGTGGCCGAAGTGCACGCCGAACGGGTTGACCCAGAACGTGTCGGGGTGCTCGGGATCGCGCACGGTGATGTGGCCGGCGACGCCTTCGTCGAAGCCGAACCGCGAGAACAGCCGGAACGCCGCGGCGAGCCGTTGCTTGCGGTGCAGCCGCTCCTCGGCGACCGTGGTGAGCTTCGGCGGCGTGAACGATAGCTTGAACGGACCCATCTCCATCAGGATCGCGATCGTACTACGATGCCGCGATGGTGACCTCGCAGACCGGTGTCCTCGCGCCGCTCGCGCGCGCGGGGAGGTACATGACGCTCTCGCTCGCCCACGGCGCTGCGCCGGCGACGGTGCTTGCCCGGCTGCACGAGCTCGTCGTCGACGACGCGCTCGTCGTCGGGCTGGGCGAGCCGCTCGTGCGCGCTGCCGGCAAGGCGGTGCCGGGGCTGCGCACGTTTCCGGCACTGTGCGGCCCGGGGCCCGCGATCCCGTCGACGCAGGGCGCGCTGTTCCTGCACACGCGCGGCGACGATCACGGGCACACGCTGCGCGCGCTGCGGCGGGTCGTCGCGCAGCTCGCCGATCACGTGCGCGTCGAGGAGGATGTGGTCGGCTTCGTCCACGACATCGGGCGCGACCTGTCGGGCTTCGAGGACGGCACCGAGAACCCGAAAGGTGACGCCGCGCAGCGCGCCGCGATCGTCACGGGCCGCGGCGACGGCCTCGACGGCGGCAGCTTCGTCGCCGCGCAGCGCTGGGTGCACGATCTCGCGCGCCTCGAGGCGATGGACGCGCCCACGCGCGACGCGTTGATCGGGCGCGAGCTCGAGACGAACGACGAGCTCGCCGACGCTCCGCCGGGCGCGCACGTCAAGCGCGCCCAGCAGGAGGGCTTCGAGCCACCCGCGTTCATGGTGCGGCGCTCGATGCCGTACGGCAGCGTCGGCGAGCACGGCCTCTACTTCGTCGCGTACGTCGCCGCGCTCGACGACTTCGAGCGCGTGCTCGCGCGGATGGCCGGCCTCGACGACGGCATCGTCGATGGTCTGTTCGAGTTCTCGCGGCCGGTGTCGGGCGGCTACTACTGGTGCCCGCCGGTGCGCGGCGCGCACCTCGATCTGCGCGCGCTCGAGTGACTCACTTGCCGTGGTGATCGCACTTCTTGATGCCGTCGCAGTCCTTCGCCTTCGCGATGCACGTGTAAAACGCGGCGCTCTCGATCGAGCCGCGCGCGTAGCGGTCGTTCTTGTCCTTCGCCAGGCTCGTGCAGTCCTGATCGCACTCCTTCTCGTTCTTGAACGTGGCGGACTTGCACTTGAGCGCGAGCTTGCACGTCTTCGGGCAGCTCCAGTTGCGCTTGCCCTCGGGATCGGCGGCGGCGGGCTCGGCCGCCGCGGACGACCCCGAGCCGGCCATCGCGGAGCCCGAGCCCTCCATCGCGGAGCCCGAGCCGGCCATCGCGGAGCCCGAGCCGGCCATCGCGGAGCCCGAACCCGAGCCGGCCATCGCGGAGCCCGAGCCCGCCATCATCGCCGAGCCCGAGCCCGCCGATCCGGAACCTGCCGCGGGCTCGCTCGCCTTCTTCTTGCATCCGAGCGCGCACAGCGCACACACGACACCGACCACGACGTAGCCGCGTAGGTTCTTCATGCCGCGAACCTATCACTACCGGGCGAGCAAGACCTTCAGGATGCCCGGCATCGCTGCCAGGCGCAGTGCATCCTCGCCGCGCGCCAGCGGCAGGGTCTCGCTGATCAGCGGCGTGACGTCGATCGCGCCGCGCGCGAGCAGGTCGAGCGCGGGTGCGAACCTGCCGCAGCGCGAGCCGACGACGGTCAGCTCCTCGACGACGACCCGGGCGGTGTCGACCGGCGTGAGCTCGTGAAACGTCGACTTGAGCACGACGGTGCCGCGCGGGCGGAGCACGTCGAGCGCGAGCAGAAGCCCGCTCGGGTGCCCGGACGCCTCGACCGCGACGTCGAACGCGCGGCCGTCGCGCCGCGCGGTGTCGGGCGACGTCGTCGCGATGCCGCGCGCGCGGGCGATCGCGAGCTTGCCGGCGTGCTTGCCGACGACCACCGGCGCGACGCCGTGTGCGGCGAGTACCATCGCGCACAACAGGCCGAGCTTGCCGTCGCCGATCACGCAGGCGCGCGCGCCGGGCGCGAGCGGACAGCGCTCGAGCACGCCGCACGCCGCGGCGAGCGGCTCGACGAACACCGCCTGTGTGTCCGCGATGCCATCGGGGACGCGCACGAGGTTGCGCGCGGGCAGCCGCAGCCGCTCCGCGTGCGCGCCGTCGCGGCCGACGATGCCGAGCACGGTGCGCGCCTGGCAGTGCCGCGAGTCGCCGGCGCGGCAGCCGTCGCACGTGCCGCAGCCGGCGTTGATCTCGCCGACGACGCGCGCGCCGCGCTCGATCGCGCCGCCGCCCGGATCCTCGACGATGCCGACGAACTCGTGGCCGATCGTGCCGCGAAACCCGGCGTAACCGCGCGCGATCTCGAGGTCGGTGTTGCAGATGCCCGACAGCGTGACGCGCACGATCGCGTCGCCGTCACCGCAAGGCTCGGGCACCTCGACGAGCGAGGCTCCATGATCGCCGACTCGTAGCGCGCGCATCGTGTGCCGATCCTAGCCGCGAGATGGCATGCTGGGGGCCGCGGATGTCGGATCGGTACCATCTGGCCCAGGCCAACGTCGCGTACATGCTCGCGCCGCACGACGATCCTCGGCTCGCCGATTACATGGCGCGCCTCGACGAGATCAACCGGCTCGCCGACGCGAGCCCGGGGTTCGTGTGGCGCTATCTCACCGACTCGCGCGATGCGGCGCAGCGCGAGTTCGCCGATCCGCTCGTGCTGTTCAACATGTCGGTGTGGGAGTCGATCGACGCGCTGCACGCGTACACGTACCGGACCACGCATGCCGAGGTGTACGCGGCGCGGCGACGCTGGTTCTCCGACGTCAAGGCGGTCGTCGGCGGCCACGCGCTCGCGATGTGGTGGATCCCGGCCGGCTCGCGGCCGACCGTCGCCGACGCGAAGGCCCGGCTCGCGGCGATCACCGCCGATGGTGCGAGCGCGTACGCCTTCACGTTCAAGCAGCGCCACCCGCCACCGGCCTGACCGTCGAGAGCGGCTGCAGGGTGCCGACGCGCACCGGCCGGCGCCGCGGCAGCGACCACGCGATCAGGCCCGCGCCGAGCACGAGCGCGCCCGCGCCCGGCACGAGCAGCCCGAGCATCGGCCCGGGGCGCGCGACGCGCACGGTGTAGCGCACGACCGGCTGCCCGGACTCGCCGGCGGTCTGCGCGATCTCGCGCGCACCGCGTGGCAGCACGACCTTGACGTTGTGGTGGCCGACGACGCCGACGCCCATCGACTCGACGTAGTTGTAGTCGATGACGTTGCCGCGCACGTCGCCGCCGCGCCAGCTCGCGGGCACGTCGAGCTCGTACTGCCCGCCGCCGCGGTGCTTGACCGCACCGTGCGCGCTGATCTTCACGGTGAGCCGGCGCTCCATGTCGTTGGTCTGGATGTCCCAGTTGTAGGTCTCGTACTGGCTGACGAGCTTGCCGAGATCACGAGTGCCAGCCCGGCGATGAAGCTTCCGCGTCTCATGGTGCACCTCGCGTGAGGCCACTGGGAGCACGCGATGTGCCATCCGTGATGCCGCATACGGCGCGAATCCCGGCAGGCACTGCGCTCCTCGGCACGAGCCGGAGAAGCGCTTGCGGGGGCTAGCAGCCGCCCGCGGGGCCGTCGTCATCCCGCGCCGACCGGCGCGGCGGAGCCATTCACGTTCGGAAGCCGAGCCGTGGCAGGATCCACAGCTGGAGCGCGAAGTAGATCAGCAAGAACGCGACGAGCGTCAGCAAGTCCATGAGCGAACGACAGCGTGCCATGTCCGAGGGCGCGCGGCACGTCGGTTGCTGCCTCGTGGCTCATGAGATCGCTGCCCCCCCTCGTCCCGACGTCGTGGCTCGCCGACCACCTGCACGAGCCGGATCTGCGCATCGTCGACGCAACCGTCCAGATCACGCCGGCGTTTCAGGTCACGAGCGGCCGTGGCGACTGGGAGCGCGCGCACGTTCCCGGTGCAGGATTTGCCGACCTGCTGGAGCTGTCCGATCCGTCGGCGCCAGCGTTCATGTTCCGGATGCCGACGGCCGAGCGATTCGCTGCGTACATGGGACGCCTCGGCATCGGCGACGGCACCCGCGTGGTCATCTACGATGCGCGCGAGAACATGTGGGCTGCGCGGCTGTGGTGGATGCTGCGCGCGTTCGGCTTCGATGCCGCAGGCGTGCTCGACGGTGGCTGGACGTCCTGGCGGCTCGAGCAGCGCGCGACCTGCGCGCAGCCGTGCGGAGCGGCGCCGACCACGTTCACCGCGCACCCGCGGCCGGGGCTGATCGTCGACCAGCAGGAGATGCTCGCGGCGCTGCGCGATCCGTCGATCCGCATCGTCAGCGCGCTCGGCCGTCGCAGCCACCGCGGGGAGATCAACGAGTACGGCCGTCCGGGCCACATTCCGGGCGCGAGCAACGTGTCGGCGTGGGCGCTGATCGATCGCTCGACCCAGCGGTATCGAGCTGAAAGCGAGCTACGCGCGCTGTTCGGACCGCTGCTCGATGCGAAGCGGATCATCACGTACTGCGGCGGTGGAATCGCATCGTCGAGCGATGCGTTCGTGCTCCACCTGCTCGGGCACCGCGACGTCGCGGTGTACATGGCAGGTCTGCTCGAGTGGTGCGCGAACCCAGCGCTGCCCATGGAGGTCGGTGCGTAGCCCCGCGGATGCCCCCGTTGGTGCGTCCTATGCAGCGTGGACCGGCAGGAGATGGCCATGCAGATGCGAAAACTGTTCGCGGAGTTTCTGGGGACGGCGGTGCTCGTGTTCTTCGCGGTCGGCATCGCGACGCTCGCGTTCGGGTTCCAGCTGTTCGCGGCGAGCCCTGCCGCCGGGATCGTGATGACCGCGCTCGGGTTCGGGCTCGTGCTGAGCGCGCTCGTGTACGCGCTCGGGCCGATCTCGGGCTGCCACGTCAATCCGGCCGTCACGCTCGGCTTCGTGCTCGCGCAGCGGATGACGCTGAAGGAAGCGGCCGGCTACTGGGCCGCGCAGGTCCTCGGCGGCATCGTCGGCGCGGTCGCGCTGTGGGCGGTGTTCCACGGCGCCTCCGGCTACGGCGTCGCGACCGTCGGGCTCGGCACGAACGGCTGGGGCGCGCAGTCGATGATCGGGCTCGGCATGTGGGGCGCGTTCGCGGCCGAGGCGATCCTCACCGCGCTGTTCGTGCTGATCGTGCTCGCGACGACGAGCCACGTCGCGACCGCAGGGTTTGCGGGCATCGCGATCGGCATGGGCCTCGCGCTCGTCCACCTGCTCGGGATTCCGCTGACCGGCACGTCGGTCAACCCGGCGCGCAGCCTCGGGCCGGCGCTCGTCGTCGGCGGCGGGGCGCTGCGCCAGGTCTGGTTGTTCGTCGTCGCGCCGCTGATCGGCGGCGCGATCGCGGCCGTCGCGGCGCGCGCGCTGTTCGGCGCGTCGCGCGCCGTCGAAACCGAGCGCGAGGAGATCGAGGAGATCGAGCGCGAGGAGGTCGTGATCGCGTTCCACTGACCGCCACGAACCCACCGATCCGACGACGTCCTATACACTCTGCCCGTGACCTACCGCATCGGTCGCGAGCTCGGAGCCGGCGCACTCGGGCGAGTCGTCGAGCTGCTCGACGACGACGGGCACGCGTGGGCGGGCAAGCTGCTGCACGCGAGCCACGAGGCCGACGTGCGCGCGCGGCGGCGGTTCGAGCTCGAGGCGAAGCTGCTCGCCGGCATCCGCCACCCGAACCTGATCGGGATCGAGGGCCTCGTG
>JBLMXA010000437.1:0-15025 GCA_050257515.1 Acidobacteriota bacterium
CCAGCCTTCACGTTCAGAGAAGTGCTCGAATGTTGGACTCCCAACCTCGCAGCAGCATTGCCACCTCGATTGAAGCTCAACGACTCCTTCAGCGAGAACCTCGTCGATGTGGTCCATCAGATAGATGAGCTACGTCCGCAACAGAAGCTCTCGATCGGACGGAAGCTCGAGCGCTATTACCAGCGAGGTGGCTATCCGAGGCTGCACAGCGGAGAAGTTGATGACGATCGTTGGGCCGACTACCTGTCACAGACGGTCTTCGACAACGTTCTCGGCGCCGATATCCCGGATCTCTTTCCGGTCGAGAGCCCGGGATTGCTCCGACACTTGTATCTGCAGGTCGCTCGCCTTACCGGCACGGAGATGGCGCAGAACCAGTTAGCGGCGCTTGCCACCGAGGCAGGATTTCCGACCAACCAGCCGACCGTCGGAAAGTACCTTCACTATCTCGCTGACGCTTTGCTGGTCAGGGAATTCCGACGCTATCCGCTGGCGAAGAAGAGCGCTGCACGCGTCCCGGCGAAGATGACAGTTGCAGATCTCGGTGTCCGCAACGCGATCTTTCGCGGTGCGCCCTCGCTTTGGGAATCGGATCCGACGGTGCTGGGGCCGCTCGTGGAGACTCTCGTGCAGAGTTGCTTGCATGACTACAACCTGCAGGTGCACTTTTTTCGCGACTATGAACGCGCAGGCGATCGTCGTGCACCACAACGCGAGGTCGACTTCGTCGTCGAGAAGCTCGACGGCACCGTGATGCCGATCGAAGTGAAGTTTCGCAAACGAATTCAGTCGGAGGACTTGCTTGGCCTTCGCCTCTTCCGCGATCGCTACAGGCCTCCTCTCTCGGTGCTCGTGACGCGCGACTCGATGCAGTGGAGTCCCTTGGAGCGCGAGCTGTCTGTGCCTCTGCAGACGTTTCTGCTGGCGTTCTGAGCAGGTCGCCCGCCGGGGAGATACTGGTTAGGTCGGATCGACGCGATCTGGCCGTTCTCCACAGCGATCGTCGCGTCGAGGGGAACCTGCGGAGCCGGGCGGCTGACGTCGGCGCTCGGCTGGCCGAGCAGGTTGCAGCCGGCGCCCGCGGTGTCGGCGTGCAGGCCGATGCGGAGACCAGCCCGCGGACACGCACGTGAGGATTGTACTTCGCCGCGCTATCCTCGGGCGAATGGGTGTGATGCAGCGGCTCGGGGTCCTCGTCGTCGTGTGCGGATGCCATGGTGCGGACGACGCGGGGGCGCGCGCGCATCGCGTGCACTCCGACATCGAGGGCGAGGTCACGCTGTCGGGGTTGCCGCGGCTGCACGAGACCGGCGGGCTGTCGTTCGAGATCGTCGACGAGGCGAGCGGGCAGCGCATCCCCGGCAAGCTGACGCTCGTCGGCGTCGGCGGCACCCCGGAGCCGAAGCTGTCGCGCGGCGACATCGGCCGCGAGGACGAGCTGTCGCTGTCGGCCTACAACCGGGTGTTCTCGCTGAGCGGCCTCGGCGTCGTGCCGATCCCGATCGGCACGTACGACATCACCGCGAGCCGCGGCCCGGAGTGGACGATCGCGACGCAGCGGATCGAGATCACGCGCGACGGCGCCGAGCTGCACGCGCGGCTGCGCCACGTCGTCGACACGCCGCACTGGGTGAGCGGCGACTTTCACGTCCACGCGGCGCCGTCGTCCGACTCGCGCGTGCCGATGCGCGATCGCGTGTACGAGTTCGTCGCCGACGGCGTCGACATGATCGTGTCGACCGATCACAACGTCGTCTCGAACTACCAGCCGGTGATCGCGGACCTGCACGCCGACAAGCTGCTCGCGTCCGCGACCGGCGACGAGATCACGACGGGCGACTGGGGCCATTTCGGCGCGTTCCCGCTGCCGAGCGAGATGGAGAGCGCGGGCCACGGCGCGATCCCGGTGCGCAAGCGCACGCCCGCCGACATCTTCCGCGACGTCCGCGAGCGCGCGCCGGGCGCGGTCATCGACATCCACCACCCGCGCATCGAGGCGGCGACCGGCTACTTCATCCTCGGCAAGTTCGACGACGAGCGCGACGAAGCGACCCGCAAGGGCTTCTCGTACGACTTCGACGCGATCGAGATCCTGAACGGCTACCAGGACACCAACCGCAAGTCGATCGATCGCGTGATGAAGGACTGGTTCGCGCTGCTCGATCGCGGCCACCTCGTCACCGCGACCGGCAACTCCGACACGCACCACCTCACGTACAACCTCGGCGGCTACCCTCGCAACTACGTGCTCGTCGACAACGACGATCCGGGCGCCGTGACCGGTGCGGATGTCGCCAAGGGCGTGCGCGCGCACCACGCGTTCTTCACGACCGGCCCGTTCGTCGGCTTCACGGTGGGCGCGACCGGCATCGGCGATCTCGCGCCGGCGCCCGGCGGCAAGGCGACCGCGCAGATCACGGTCAAGGCTGCACCGTGGGTCAGCGTGTCGCGCGTGATCCTCTACATCGCCGGGCAGGAGGTGAAGCGATGGGACGTGCCGGCGAGCGGCGAGGTCGTGCGCCTCGATCAGAAGTACGAGCTCGCGGTGCCGCACGACACGTATGCCGTCGTGCGGGTCGAGGGCGATGGCTCGCTCGCGCCGGTCGTCGGCGGCGGCAGCGGCGTCAACGTGCACCCGTTCGCGCTGACGAACCCGATCTTCCTCGACGCGAACACGAACGGCAAGTACGACCCGCCCACGCCGCACGGCGCGCACGTCACCGGCGGAGATGAGTAGATCTCTCGTACTCGTACTCGTACTCGTACTCGTACTCGGTTGTTCTCGCCGGCACGAGTCACCGCCGCCGCAGCGCGCGTTCTACTTCTGGCGCACGACGTTCCAGCTGTCCGACGCCGAGCAGCGCGCGCTCGCCGAGCTGCACGTGACGAAGCTGTACGTGCGCGCGTTCGACGTCACGTGGGCCGACGGCCCGGGGTTCGCCGGGGAGCTACAGCCCGGCACGCCGGTGCCGGCCGGCATCGACATCGTGCCGGTCGTGTTCGTGCGCTCCGAGGTGCTCGCGCACGGCTCGCCCCAGCTCGCGCGCGACATCCGCGAGCATCTGCACGCGCGAATGAGCGCGCTCGGCGTCACGCCGCGCGAGCTGCAGGTCGATTGCGACTGGACCGACAGGACGCGCGACGCCTACTTCGCGCTGCTCCGCGACCTGCGCGCGCCCGGCGTCGCGCTGACCGCGACGATCCGGCTGCACCAGATCAAGTACCGCGAGCGCACCGGCGTGCCGCCCGTCGACCGCGGCACGCTGATGTTCTACAACATGGGCAAGTTCAGCGCCGATCCCGAGGCGCGCGCGATCTTCGACGCGAGCGCCGCCGACCGCTACCTGTCACGGCTCGCGTCGTACCCGCTGCCGCTCGATGTCGCGCTGCCGATCTGGTCGTGGACGCTGCAGCTGCGCGACGACCGCGTCGTCGACCTGTTGCAGTCGACCGACCCCGGCGAGCTGCCCGCGCTCGATTTCCTGAAGCAAACCGCGCCCGACCGGTTCGTCGCGACCCGGACCGCGTTCCTGCACGGCGTCCTGCTGCGCGAGGGCGACGAGCTGAAGGTCGAGGTCACCGGTCCGGCCGACACGCTCGCCGCCGCGACGATGGTGGCGGCGCACCTGCCGGCCGTGGAATCATCACGGACGGTCACGTTGTTCGACCTCTCGGAGAGGAATCTCGCCCGCCATGGCATCGCGTCGCTCGACCAGGTATTTCGCTCGGTGCGCTAGCGCCGTGCTGCTCGCGGCCGCGGCGATCGCGCTGCGCGGCGAGCCCGCGCGCGCGTGCGGCGGCTGGGACGGTCCGACGTACTACGACTTCATGACGTTCGAACCGTCGATCACGGGCGACAACCTCGGCCTGTACTTCGATCCGATGGTGATCGGCTTCGGCGACGCGTGTGTCGACTGCGCGGTGTCGGCGCAGCTCGCCGACTGGCACGGCTACTTCAAGGGCGCGGTCGCCGACGCGGACTGGAAGCAGATCCTGTTCCCCGAGAAGCAGAACGCGGTGGTCGCGATCCAGACCAGGCTCGCGAGGAAGGGCGATCGCGCGCGCGACGCGCTCGCGTACGTCGACTTCGCACACAAGGTCGAGCCGTTCGCGACGACGCTCGCCGACGCGCCCGTCCCCGGCGCGCTCGTCGCCGAGGCGACCTCCGCCTGGAAGGCCGCGCGCGATCGGTTCCTGCAGCAGCGCTACGCGTACCAGGTGTTGCGGCTCGTGTTCTACCAGCGCGACTGGGCGGCCGCGGTCGCGTTCTACGACCACAACCAGGCGGCGCTCGCCGGGCCGTCGGCCGATCTCGCCTGGCGCGCGCGTTACTACCTGGCAGGTGCGAGCCGGCGCGCCGGCAACCGCGCCCGCGCGAACCTCGAGCTCGCGCGCATCGTCGCCGGCTACCCCGCGCTCGGCAACGTCGCGGCGAACGACTTCAAGCCGATGGAGGAGGCCGACTGGAAGCAGTCGCTCCAGCTCGCGCGCGACGTCAAGGACAAGGTCGCGCTGTGGCGCGCCGTCGGCGTGAAGACCGACGGGATGGTCGCCATGCGAGAGATCCAGAAGCTCGATCCGAGATCGAGCGTGCTCGCGCTGCTCCTCGTCCGCGAGCTGTCGCGCGTCGAGCCGCTCGGCGAGCCGGTGTGGGGCTCGCCGCCGGAGCCGAAGGACGTCGCGGCCCGCGGCAAGGCGTTCGCCGCGCTCGAGAAGATCGCGACCAAGATCGTCGCGACACCCGGCGCCGACCGGCCGTGGCTCGCCGAGCTCGTGCTCGGGCACATCGCGGCCAAGCGCGGCGACGTCGCGGACGCGCGCGCGCACCTCGACCGCGCGCTGCAGGCGCGGCCGACGGACGCGCGGGTCGCGAACCAGGCGAAGGCGAGCCTCGCGCTCGCGCTCGCGCAGAGCTGGAAGATCGATCCCGCGCGCGAGGACGAGCTCGCGAAGACGTTCAACGCGATCGATGCGAAGTTCGGGCGCTACCACGCGGTGCGCGCCGAGGTGCGCGGCCGGCTCGCGAAGGCCTATGCGGCCGCGGGCCGCTGGATCGATGCCGAGCTGCTCGAGCCGGGCACCGCGGGCAAGCGCTGGCACGACCGCGCGTTCATCGAGCAGCTGATCGCGCGCAGCGGTCAGACCTCGACCGAGTTCGACAAGCTCGTGCTGCAAGGCTCGATCACGCGCGCGACGCTCGATCGCGAGCTCGGGCTACGCGAGCTGCTCGACGGCAACTTCGCGCATGCCGCGCAGCTGCTGCGGCCGCACACCGACAAGCTCGGCACCGATCCGTTCGTCGCCGGCATCCTCGATTGTCACGACTGCGATCACGACAAGTACGCGAACGCGCCATGGACCACCGCGAGCGTCGCGTCGCGGCTCGTCGAGCTCGAGCGCGCGGCGAAGGGCACCGGCGACACGGCCGCGAGGGCGTCGATCGAGCTCGGCAACGCGCTCTACAACATCACGTGGTTCGGCAACGCGCGCGGCATGGTCTTCGACACGAACCAGCGCACGTCGGACACGCGGCCCGCGGAGCGCTGGTACAAGCGCGCGTTCGACGTCGCGAGGACCCGCGAGCTCAAGGCAAAGGCGGCCTGGCTCGCGGCGAAGGCCGAGCTCGGTCGCCTCGAGAACGTCGACATGGACTCGCCGTGGGGCTACAGCGACGCGCTGCCGACGCCGAGGACCTGGTATCCGGTCATGAAGACGTTCGCGGACACCAGGTACTACAAGGACGTCGTCGCGCAGTGCGGGATGTTCGCGAGGTGGCTGCGCTGAAGCAGCCACGCGGCGGCGGCCGCGGGCGTCGCCTTGTCGCTGTCGCGATCGACCATCAGGTTCGCCTGCCGCACGAGCTCGACGGGCAGCGCGCCGGCCAGCGGCGCGAGCGCGCACGCGACGCGCGGATCGTCGGCGACCGACGGGCCGAGCAGGATCATCGCGTCATACGGCGGTAGCGCGCCGGCGGGATCGTCGAGGACGACGAGATCGTGGGCCGCGATCCGGCCGTCGCTCGAGAACGCGGCGATCACGTCGACCTCGCCGCGCGACACCGCGTCGTAGAGCAGCGTCGGGTCGAAGCTCGCCTGCCGCGCGAACGAGAGCCCGTAGGTGTCGCGCACGCTCGCCCACTCGGCGCGGCTGAAGAACTCGTAGTCGGCGCCGAGCCTCAGGTCATGCGCGTGCGCGGCGAGATCGCGCAGCGAGTGCAGCCCGAGCTTGTCGGCGGTGTCGCGGCGCACCGCGAGCGCGTACGCGTTCTCGAACCCGAGCGAGCCGAGCGCGCGGACGTGGTGCTCGCGCGCGAGCCACGCCTCGACCTCGACGAGGACCTGCCAGCGCGGTGCACCAGGCGCGCGGTGCATCAGGTTCGTCCAGATCGTGCCGGAGTAGTCGACGTACGCGTCGAGATCGCCGTGGACGAGCGCGTCGAAGATCACCGTCGAGCCGAGGCTGCCGGAGACCTCGGCCTCGAGCCCGGCATCGTGCAGCCGCGCGCGCAGCAGCTCGGCGAGGATGTACTGCTCGGTGTAGGTCTTGGCGCCGATGCGGAGCCGGCGTCCGGCATCCGGCGTCCGGCGTCCGCCAGAAGACTCCGCTGTCGGACGCCGGACGTCGGACGCCCGAGCCCCGATCGCGGGCAGCACGGCGATCACGACCACGCACAGCGCCGCGAACCCGGCGATCGGCCACGCGACGCGCTTGCGCTTGCGGCCGGCGAGCGCGTGCTCGGCCGCGCCGAGCAGCAGGTCGAGCGCGATCGCGAGCGCCGCCGATGCCGCGACGCCGACGAGCAGCATCGCCCAGTTGCGGGTCTGCAGGCCGGCGAAGATGTAGTTGCCGAGGCACGGCTGGCCGACCGGTGTCGCGAGCGTCGCGGCGCCGACCGTCCACACGCTCGCGGTGCGGATGCCGGCGGCGATCACCGGCGCGGCGAGCGGCAGCTCGACCTGGCGCAGGATCTGGCCCCGCGTCATGCCCATGCCGGTCGCCGCCTCGACGGCGCTCGCATCGACGCCGCGCAGCCCGGTGATCGCGTTGCGCAGGATCGGCAGCAGCGCGTAGAGCGTCAGCGCGATCGCCGCGGGCGCGAACCCGAACGACGACAGCCCGACGGCGAGCCCGTGCGTGCGCGCGAGCACCGGCACCATCAGCGCGAGCAGCGCGAGGCCCGGCACCGTCTGCACGACGCCTGCCGCCGTGATCACCGGCAGCGCGAGGCGCGGGCGCGGCGCGATCGCGATCGCGACCGGCAACCCGATCGCGATCCCGGCGACGAGCGCGACCAGCGCGAGCTCGAGGTGGCTCGCGAGCAGCGGCGGCAGGCCGCGCAGCAGCTCCCCCGTCACGGGATTCGCTCCTCCCGAGGTGCGCTCGCGCTCGCCGCGCTCGCACTCGCGGCGATCGACGGTCGTCGCTCCATCATCGTGCGCTCACCTCGGCGATCGCGTCGGCCTGGTGGCGCACCATGCCGACGAGCTCGGCGACGTAGTCGTCGGCGGGAGACCTCATCAGCTCGCCGGGCGGCGCGACCTGGCGCAGCTCGCCGCGCTTCATCACCGCGATGCGGTCGGCGAGCGTCAGCGCCTCGACGAGATCGTGCGTCACCATCACGGTCGTCAGCTTCAGGTCGCGGTGGATCGCGCGCAGCTCGCGCTGCAGCGCGACGCGCGTGATCGGATCGAGCGCACCGAACGGCTCGTCGAGCAGCAGGATGCGCGGCTTCGCGGCGAGCGCGCGCGCGACGCCGACGCGCTGGCGCTGGCCGCCCGACAGCTGGTCGGGAAACCGCTCGCGGTACGTCTCCGCCGGCAGCCCGACGAGCGCGAGCAGCTCGTCGACGCGCCGGTCGACGTCGCCGGGCGCCCAGCCGAGCAGCCGCGGCACGAGCGCGACGTTGTCGGCGATCGTGAAGTGCGGGAACAGCCCGGCCTGCTGGATCACGTAGCCGATCGTGCGGCGCAGCGCGACCGGATCCTGCTCGCGCGCGGCCTTGCCGTCGATCCGCACCTCGCCCTCGTCGGGATCGATCAGCCGGTTGATCATCTTCATCAGCGTCGTCTTGCCGCTGCCCGATTCACCGAGCACGCAGACGAGCTCGCCGTCGCCGATCTCGAGCGTCACGCCGCGCACGGCCCAGCTGTCGGCGCCGTAGCGCTTCGAGACGGCGGCGAGCTCGATCATGGCGCGCACGTGCGGAACCCGGCGAGCACGTCGCCGCGATCTGGCGGATAGAAGTTGCGCCACGTGTTGCGCAGCAGGCGCCCGCGCGTCGCCCAGCAGCCGCCGCGCAGCACCATGTGCGGCGTGGCAAACCACGGCGCGGAGTACTCGGCGTACGGATCGACGACGAACCCGGGGTACGGCGCGAACCGCGTCGCGGTCCACTCCCACACGTTGCCGATCATCTGCCGGCACCCGTACGCGCTGTCGCCCGCGGCGTGCGCGGCGACGTCGACCGGCCCGCCGGCGCGCGCGTCGAGGTTCGCGTGCGCGCGCGTCGGCGGCGCGTCGCCCCACGGGAACGCGCGCTTGTCGGGGGTCGCGGCCGCGAGCTCCCACTCGGCCTCGCTCGGCAGCCGCCGCCCGGCCCACGTGCAGTACGCCTGCGCCTCGTGCCAGCTGACGTGGATCACCGGCTGGTGCGGCGGCACCGGCATCCAGTGCTGGTAGCGGCGTACGCGCCATTCGCCGTGGTCGCCGCGCCGCCAGTAACGCGGCGGCGCCGCGCCGGTCGCGTCGAGGTAGCGTGCGTACTCGGCGTTGGTCACCGGCGCGCGCGCGATCGAGAACGGCGCGACCTCGACGCGATGCGCCCACTTCTCGTTGTCGAACACGAAGCTCGTCGTGGTCGCCGGCGCGCCGACCCAGAACGTGCCGCCGGGCACCCGGGCGTCGCCGGGGAGCGGTCCGGCGTCGGCCGCGGGCTCGACGGCGAGCGGCGGCGGCGGGTACTCGGCGGTCTGTCGCGTGTAGGTCAGCGCCTCGCCGTGCATGTCCTCGTGGCAGATCGCGAGCTCGGTGAAGTACGCGTGCTCGCCGTCGCGGGCCGCGGCGAGCGCGAGCTCGAGCGTGTCGCGCAGGTACGCGAGCGTGCGCTCGCGATCGGGCAGCGGCAGGTCCCAGCGCGTGTCGTGTGGCACCTTCGCGGAGTCGTAGAGCGCGTCGCCGTCGTCGCGCAGCGGCGCGCGGCCGCGCGCGTGGCGCAGGAGCCACTTCTCCTGGAACCACGCGACGTGACCGATCTCCCAGCGGATCGGGTTCACGATCGGCAGCTTCGGCGCCATCCAGCACGCGTCGTCGAGATCGAGGACGAGCGCGAGCGTGCGCGCCCGGGCGTCGCGCAGGGCGTCGAGCAGGTTGCTCATGACCTGCGCGACAGTACATGCTTCGCCGCATGCGTGTCCTGCTCGTCTGCGCCGCGGCGCCCGGCTCGCGTACGGGCAACCGGCGGACCGCGCAGCGGTGGGCGCGCCTGCTGCGGCGGCTCGGCCACGACGCGCCGATCGCGGACGCGGTCGAGCCGGCGGACGTCGTCGTGGCGCTGCACGCGCGGCACGCCGCGGCCGCGGTGCGCGACGCGGCGGGGCGGATGCCGGTCGTGCTCGCGCTGACCGGGACCGATCTGTACCGCGACCTCGCGCACGACGCCGACGCGCGCCGCTCGGTCGAGCTCGCCGACCGGCTCGTCGTGCTCCACGACCTCGCGCCCGCCGACGTCCCGCCGCCGTTCCGCGACAAGACGCGCGTGATCCGTCAGTCCGCGCGTGCGTTCGACGGCGACGCGCGGCGCGTCGGGTTTCGCGTCGCGGTCGTCGGCCACCTGCGCGACGTCAAGGATCCGCTGTGCGCGGCGCGCGCGGCGCGGCTGCTGCCGGAGACGTCGCGCGTGCGCGTGATCGCCGCCGGGCGCGCGCTCGACGACGCGAGCGAGGCCGCCGCGCGCGCCGAGCAGCTGGCGAACCCGCGCTACCACTGGCTCGGCGAGCTGTCGGGACGCCGCGCGCTGCAGCTGATCGCGCGCGCGCGCCTGCTCGCGCTGACCTCGCACCTCGAGGGCGGCGCGAACGTGCTCGGCGAGGCGATCGCGTGCGGCACGCCGGTGGTCGCGAGCGACATCGCGGCATCGCGGGCGGCGCTCGGCGCCGATTACCCCGCGCTGTTCCCGCCCGGCGACGAGCGCGCGCTCGCGGGCCTGCTCGCGCGGGCCGAGACCGATCGCGCGTGGTACGGCGAGCTCGTGCGGTGCATGCGCGCACGCGCGCCGCTGTTCCGCGAGCGCAGCGAGCTCGAGGCGTGGCGCGCGCTGCTCGCCGAGCTCACGCGCGCGTAGCGAGCGCGAGCGCGAACTGGTCGTCGGCGAGCCAGGCCTCGAGCCGCATGCCGCCGCCGGCGAGCGTGCGCTCGACGCTCGCGCGCGTGAACTTGCGGCTGATCTCGGTCATCACGCGCTCGCCGGGCGCGAGGTCGAACGCGAGATCGATCGCGCGCAGCACGACGCGCTGCGCGCGCGTCGCCTCGAGGTGCATCTCGATGCGCTCGCGCACCGGGTCGTAGAACGCGACATGCGCGAACGCGTCCGCGTCGAGCTCGCCGGCGAGCTCGCGCGCGATCACGCGCACGATGTTGCGGTTGAACTCGGCGGTGACCCCGGCGGAGTCGTTGTACGCGGCGTGGAGGACCTGCGGATCCTTGACGAGGTCGACGCCGAGCAGGAAGCGATCGCGCTCGGTCATCAGCTGCGCGATCGAGCGGATGAACGCGGGCGCGGCCTGCTCGTCGAGGTTGCCGATCGTGCTGCCGAGGAACGCGAACAGCCGCGGGCCGAGCGATGGCGGCGCGGCAGTGGCGAGCCGCGGCAGGTCGCGCGCGAAGTCGCCGATGACGCCGTGGACGCGCAGCGCGGGGTGCCCGGCGAGCAGCGTGCGCGCCGAGGCCTCGATCGCGTCGCGCGAGATGTCGAACGGCACGTACAGCGCGTCGCCGGCGCGCGCGCACAGCGCGCCGACGACCAGGCCGGTCTTGCGCGCCATGCCGCTGCCGATCTCGACGAGCGTGGTCGCGCCGGTGCGCGCGGCGATCCCGGCGGCGTGCTCGACGAGCAGCGCGTGCTCGGCGCGCGTCAGGTAGTACTCGGGCAGATCGCAGATCACGTCGAACAGGCGCGAGCCGACCTCGTCGTAGAAGTACTTCGACGGCACGGCGCGCGGCCGGGCGGTCAGGTGGGCCCGCACCTCGCGGCCCATCGCGGCGCGGCGATCCTCGACGGGCTCGCAGGCAACTAGCTGGAAGCGGGTCACGCGGGCAGCCTACTGCGTTAAGGTCGGCGAGTGAGCGACGAAGACCTCAAGTTCGCCGTCGTCGCGCTGTCGGCGGTGTTCTTCGTCATCGATCCGCTCGCGAACGTGCCGATCTTCCTGTCGATCACGGCGTCCTGCTCGGCCGAGCAGCGGCGGCGGATCGCGGCGCGCGCGGCGTTCGCGACGTGGATCGTGCTGTCGGTCTTCGCGGTCGCCGGCGGCTTGATCTTCAAGGCGTTCGGGATCTCGCTCGGCGCGTTCAAGGTCGCCGGCGGCCTGATGCTGCTGTTGATGTCGGTCGACATGATGCGGGCGCAGCCCTCGCCGACGCGGACCACCGTCGAGGAGCAGGTCGAGAGCCGCGAGCGCGAGGGCGAGAACGACATCGCGATCTTCCCGATGGCGATCCCGATGCTCGCCGGCCCCGGCGCGATCGCGACGGTGATGGTGCTGATGAGCCGCGCGGCGTGGAATCCGGTGCGCACGCCGGCGGTGTTCGCGGCGGTGACCGTCACGTGCGTCATCGCGTGGCTCCTCATGCGCGCGGCCTCGAACGCCGAGCGCTTCCTGCCCAAGACCCTGCTCCGCGCGTTCGAGCGGGTCATGGGCCTGTTGCTGGCCGCCGTCGCCGTCGAGTTCATCGCCGGCGGCGTCCGCGACCTGATCACGCAGACGACGTGATCACTCCAGAGGGATGTCGGCGTCGCCGCAGGGCGAGATGCCGAGATCGTGGCGTGCCTTCGGCTGGAGCTTGCGCGCGTACTTGCGCGCGGTCTTCGCGTCGTGCACGAAGCACGCGGCATCGACGGCGTAGTAGATCGCGACGGGATCGTCGGGGTGGGTGGCGAGGCGCGCCTCGGCGCGCCGGAGCAGCTCGTCCCAGTCGCCCTCGATCGCGAGCTCGCGGCCGACGGCATGGAAGTCGTCGGCGGGCGCGACGGTCGCGGCGGCCCCCGCGTCCGCGGGGGAGGTCGCGACGATGCTCGCGTCGGCCGGCGGCGTGTGCGGCCGGCGGGCGACGACCGCGGTGTCGGCCGGCGGCGACGGTGGCGGTGACCGTGACGGTGACGGTGACGGCGACGGTGACGGCGACGGTGGCGGTGACGGTGGCGGTGACGGTGACGGTGGCGGTGACGGTGGCGGTGACGGTGACGGTGACGGTGGCGGTGACGGTGACGGTGAGGGTGACGACGCGGTGACCGCAGCGTCGCGCGGCGCGGCGGCGTGGTCGCGGCCGGCGAGCTCGTAGCCCGCGAACACCGCGATCGCGAGCACGGCGAGGCCGCCGCCGGCGATGGACAGCGTGGCGCGCGAGCGGCGCGCGCCGGTGCGCGGCTGCCCGGCGGCGCCCTCGAGCGTGGTGGCGCGGACCGGCGCGACGATCGGGGTCGCGGGGAGCGTCGACGACGTGTGCGCGAGCAGCGTGGCGACGAGCTCGGCGAGCTTGTCCGCGCCCGGGGAGCCGAACGGCGCGAGCGCGTGCGCGAGCTCGCCGACGTCCGGGTAGCGGCGCGCCGGGTCCTTCTCGAGGCAGCGGAACACGACGGCGCGAAACGCCGCGTCGACGTCGAGCGGATCCGGTGGATCGACGGCGATCTTCACCGCGAGCTCGGTGACGCTGTCGGCGGGAAACGGCAGCCGCGCGCTCACCAGCTCGTAGAGGATCGCGCCGAGCGCCCACAGGTCGGTGCGCGCGTCGACGTCCGTCGCCGAGCGCAGCTGCTCGGGCGACATGTAACCGGGCGAGCCCAGCACCGCGGTCGTGTGCGTGAGCTGGACGTCGCCGCGCGCCGGCACCTTCGCGATGCCGAAGTCGAGCACCTTGACGAGCGGCGAGCCGTCGACGCGCCGGGTGACGAACAGGTTCGCCGGCTTGAGATCGCGATGCACGATGCCGAGCGCGTGCGCCTCGGCGACCGCGACCGAGGCCTGGAGCACGTAGTCGACCGCGGTCGCGACCGGCAGCGCGCCGCGCAGCCTGACGAGCGCCGCGAGGTCAGAGCCCTCGAGCAGCTCCATCACGATGTACGGCGCGCCGTCGGCGAGCTGGCCGACATCGAGCACCCGGCACACGTGGTCGCTCTTGAGCCGCATCGGCGTGCGCGCCTCGCGCAGGAACCGCTCGACGGTCGACGGGGCCGCCGCGAGCTGCTCGTGCAGCACCTTGAGCGCGACCCTCTGCTCGAGCACGAGGTGCGTGGCGACCGCGACGACGCCCATGCCGCCGCGCCCGAGGATGCGCTCGATCCTCAGCTTGCCGCCGACCACGTCGCCGATCACGAGCATCGCCGCACGATAGCGTGTCATCATCGGCCGATGAAGCGGCTCCTGCTCGTCGTCGCCGCGTGCGGCGGCAGCGCGCCGCCTCCCGCGAAGCCGCCGCCGGGGCCGACGACGTGCGAGCGGATCGCCGATCACCTCGTCGGCATGATGGGCGCGTCGTCGAAGGCGACGCCCGAGCAGCTCGATCCGTTCCGCCGCGTGATCGGCACCCGCTGCACGCAGGATCGCTGGAGCGCGCAGGCGCAGCAGTGCCTGCTCGCCGCGGCCACGCTCGAGGCCGGCGACCAGTGCGGCTCGCAGTTCACCCCCGCGCAGAAGCAGGCGCTCGACCGCGACGGCCGCGACGCGCTGTCGTCGATGCCCAAGCCGCAACCCGGCGATAGCCCTAAGTAAAAAGTTGTTTCGGCCGGCGTGCGCCGGCGTGGTAGTCGTTTGCGACCATGCGCGCGCTGTTCTCGTATCGTCCCTACTGGGCGAAGCGCTTCGGGATCGCGCCGTATCTGCCGGCGTCGCGCGCCGAGATGGACGAGCTCGGCTGGGACTCGTGCGACGTCGTGCTGGTCACCGGCGACGCGTACATCGATCACCCGAGCTTCGGCATGGCGCTCGTCGGCCGGCTGCTCGAGTGGCACGGCTTCCGCGTCGGCATGCTCGATCAGCCCGACTGGAGGAGCGCCGAGCCGTTTCGCGCGCTCGGCCGCCCAAATCTGATGTGGGGCATCACGGGCGGCAACATGGACTCGATGGTCAACCGCTACACCGCCGATCGCAAGGTCCGCTCCGACGACGCGTACTCGCCCGACGGCGCCGGCGGTCTGCGGCCGGACCGCGCGGTCACCGTGTACTCGCAGCGCGCGCGCGAGGCGTTCGGCGACGTGCCGGTCGTCATCGGCGGCATCGAGGCGAGCCTGCGCCGCATCGCGCACTACGATTACTGGAGCGACAAGGTCCGCCGCTCGGTGCTCGTCGACGCGCACGCCGACCTGCTCGTCTACGGCAACGCCGAGCGCGCGATCGTCGAGCTCGCGCACCGGCTCGCCGCCGGCACGCCGATCGATCAGATCCGCGACATCCGCGGCACCGCGTTCGTCGGCCGCCGCGACGGCTACCACGAGGTCGACTCGACGACCGTCGACCGCCCCGGGCGCATCGATCCGCCTCGCGATCCGTACGTGATGCAGGACGAGGCGACGTGCAGCACCGTCTCGCCCGCGCAGCCGCTCGTCCAGCTCGCGAGGAAGAAGCTCGACCGCGAGCACCAGGTCATCCGGATGCCGAGCTTCGAGCAGGTGCAGGTGGATCCCGTGCTCTACGCGCACGCGTCGCGCATCCTCCACCAGGAGGCGAACCCCGGCAACGCGCGCGCGCTCGTCCAGCGCCACCGCACCCTCGACGTGTGGATCAACCCGCCGCCGATCCCGCTGACGACGCAGGAG
>JBLMXA010000438.1:0-3094 GCA_050257515.1 Acidobacteriota bacterium
GCCCGCGTCCCCGACATCGAGTCGGCGATCGTCCGCGTCAACAACATCATCAAGCTACCCGGCTTCGGGTTCGAGCACGGCAACAAGCTCATCTACATGCGGCTGTGCGTGCAGCTCTACGACGGCAGCATCCCCGCCGCGGCGTTCCAGCGCCAGGTGCTCGCCGTCATCCAGAACGCCCGCGAGTTCGTCGACGCGTTCCGCGACGTCGTCGCCGGCGCGCCCGGCAAGGACATCTGCGATCTCGCGATCAAGCACAACGCGGCGCCTAACGGCTGATCAGCAGCTCGCGGATCTGGCGCACCTTGTCCTGGATCTGCTGGTAGGTCTTGCGCGTGAACATCACGCGGGTCTTCCACACCGGCTTGCCTTCGCGGGCCGAGAGCGTGACGGTCTCCCAGCGGAAGTTGCCGTAGACCGAGTGGAACACCGTGTCGCGCACGTCGATGCTGCCGACGTCGGCGAGCGACACCTTGCGGGTGGCCTTCCACGGGCGCTGGCGGATCTCGAGGGTGCCCGCCGCCTTGTCGAACACGAGCTTCGACCGCCAGCCGCGCCGCCACTTCACGCCCCACGCGGTGATCGCCGCGCCCAGGATCAGGAACAGCCAGATCGACGGGCCGCCGCCGCCGGTCCAGCTCTCGGAGAACGTCTTCTGCGCGGGATCGTGCAGGAACGCGTCGAAGTCCTTCGCGACGCGCGCGTACTGCGCGACGAGCCCGTCCTGATCGGTCGGGTTGCTCATCTGCAGCCGCTGGCCCTTGTTCGTGACCACCCACGTGGTCTCGCCGCCCTTGCGCTCGACGCGGCTGTTCGCGAGATCGGGGACGTCGAGCGTGTACTCGCTCGCGATGCCGATCACGCTGCGGCCGCCGATCGTGCACGTCTTGCGATCGCAGGCGACGTTCGTCGTCGGCTGCCAGAACAACGGCACCACGCCCATCGCGGCCAGCCACAGGCCGACGACGAGCACGAGCGTCGCCCAGAACGCCTCCCACAAGCGAGGTGCGAACTGGACCACCAGCCTGGCTTCGGTCATCGCCAGGCGATTCTACCACCTACGGCGGGAGCATCTCCCATAGCTCGGCGATCGCGGCCGGCGTGTCGTCCGCGAGGTGCGCGCGCGCCGACTGCAAGAGCTCGATCATCTGCGCGCGATGCTCGACGTAGCGGCGCTCGTTCGTGATGCGAACCAGCACGAACCCGGCGAGCACGAGCAGCTGGTAGTGCGCGAGCACGCGGATCTCGCGCAGCTGGCCGCCGTCGTGAAGCGTCACGTGGTGGAGGCTCAGCGGCCAGCCGGTGACCGTCTGGTACGGCTCGACGGGCGCGCGCTGCATCAGCGTGCCCGCCGGCACGTCGTGGAGCAGGATCGCGTCGAGGTTGACGCGGTTGCGCGCGACGAGCGGGAACACCTCGAAGAACGCATCCGGAACGAGCGCGAAACCGGGCGCGGTGTAGACCTGCACGGCTCCGAGCTCCTCGCGTGACCAGTCGGGACCGAACGCGAGCTCCAGGCGCATGCCGCGCCCTGGATGTTACCGCCTACGACGCCGCGGCGCTCGCCGGCTCGTCCGACTTCTTCGGCTCGGGCTCGGTCTTCGCCGGCTCGCTCGTCGCCGGCTCGTCGCCGCTCGACGTGATGCGCATGCCGTAGAACGACCGCCACGCGAAGAACAGCGCGATCACGAAGAACGCACCGGAGAGCGTGTACTTGAGCGCGTCGTCGTGCTTGTTGTGCAGCTCGAGCGCGAGGCCGACCGCGAGCACGCCGAACAGCGTCGTGAACTTGATCACCGGGTTCAGCGCGACCGACGACGTGTCCTTGAACGGATCGCCGACGGTGTCGCCGACGACCGTCGCGGCGTGCAGCTCGGTGCCCTTCGCGCGCAGCTCGGTCTCGACGACCTTCTTCGCGTTGTCCCAGGCGCCGCCGGCGTTCGCCATGAAGATCGCCTGGTAGAGGCCGAACAGCGCGATCGAGATCAGGTAGCCGATGAAGAAGTACGAATCGAGGCAGGCGAACGCCAGGGTCGAGAAGAACACGACCATGAAGATGTTCACCATGCCCTTCTGCGCGTAGACCGTGCAGATCTCGACGACCTTGTTCGAGTCCTCGGTCGACGCCTTCGCGTTCGGGCCGGTATCGAGCTTGATGTTGCGCTTGATGAACTCGACCGCGCGGTACGCGCCGGTCGACACCGCCTGCGTCGACGCGCCGGTGAACCAGTAGATGATCGCGCCGCCGGTGACGAGGCCGAGCAGGAACGGCGGGTGGATCATCGACAGGTTGCCGACCGACTCGGCCTTGAGGCCATCGGTGACGAGCATGATCAGCGCGAAGATCATCGTCACGGCACCGACGACGGCGGTGCCGATCAGCACCGGCTTCGCGCTCGCCTTGAACGTGTTGCCCGCGCCGTCGTTCTCCTCGAGGTAGGCCTTCGCCTTCTCGAAGTCCGGCTTGAACTTGAACTCCTTCTCGATCTCCTCGACGACGTTCTCGCGGCTCTCGATCAGCGACAGCTCGTAGACCGACTGCGCGTTGTCCGTCACCGGACCGTACGAGTCGACCGCGATCGTCACCGGGCCCATGCCGAGGAAGCCGAACGCGACGAGGCCGAACGCGAACACCGTCGAAGCGGCCGACGACGCGAACACCGACATCTCGAGGCCCGGCTGGCCGAGGGCGCCGGCCGCGGCCTTGTTCGAGTTGAAGATCAGCTCGGCGACGCCGGGCTGCGACGACACCCAGTACGCGATGCCCATCAGGCCCGCGATGACGAGACCCATCCAGTAGGCGGAGAAGTTGCCGGCGGTGAGACCCGACAGGATGTTGAGCGACGGGCCGCCTTCCTTGGAGGCGGTCACGACCTCGCGGACGTGGCCGGAGTTCACCGACGTGAACACCTTCACGAGCTCGGGGATGATCGCGCCGGCGAGCGTGCCGCACGAGATGATCGCGGACAGCTTCCACCACAGGCCGAGCGGCAGCGTCGAATCGCCCTGACCGATCAGCGCGTAGGACACGAGGAACGTGAGGCCGATCGACACGAGCGACGTCAGCCACACGAGCTGGGTCAGCGGGTGCTCG
>JBLMXA010000439.1:0-12653 GCA_050257515.1 Acidobacteriota bacterium
GCGCGCGCTCGCGTCGTACACGGCGATGGGCTTCGGCGTCGCGATCGACGACGTCGGCACCCGCCACTCGAACCTCGAGACGGTGATGTCGCTGCGCCCGCACTTCATCAAGATCAGCGACGTGCTCGTCCGCGGCATCGCGCGCTCGACGGTGAAGCGCGAGATGCTGCGCTCGCTGCGCCACATCGCCGAGACGATCGACGCGGTGATGATCGCCGAGGGCATCGAGCACCAGGAGGACGTGGTCGCGATCCGCGAGCTCGGCCTGCGCTACGGCCAGGGCTACTACATGGCCCGTCCGGGCCCGGCGTTCCCGTCGCTGCCCGACTACGTGCGCGCCGAGCTGCGCAGCGCGACGATCGTGACGCCCAAGCCGCTGCAGGTCGCGCGCGACGCCCACGACGAGGACGACGAGGACGACGAGGACAACGACGACCGCGAGCTCGCGATCCCGATGGCGTCGGGCACGGCGACGCTGACCGCGGTGCCGCGCAACGTGTTCGGCAAGCCCGAGGACGAGATCACGAGCGACTTCGCGCTGCCCGGCGTTGACAACCGCCGGCCGCGCGCGTCGCAGCCGCCCGAGGCGCCCTCCGGCTCGCCGCCGTCGCCCACGGTCCCGCCGTGGCAGCCGCTCAGCGACGACGAGGCCACCGGCGAGGCGCTGCTGGCCAGCATCAAGCGCCCCGGTGCCGAAAACGCGCCCGGTGGAGAGTCCGGCCGAGGCGGTCCGGGTTTAAACTGACGCCCACTGGGCATGGACCGCAACGCGTTTCACAAGCTGCTCGCCTTCGGCATCGAGCGCGGCGTCTCGGACATCCACTTCGAGGTCGGGTATCCGCCGCACTATCGCCTGCACGGCGAGCTGCTCGGCGCGATCAAGGTCCCGCCGCTCTCCGCGTCCGACACCGAGTCGATCGCGCGGATGATCCTCGAGGATCGCAGCATCACCGTCGACTTCACGCGGCGGTTCGCCGAGATCGACGTGTCGTACTCGCTCGCGCAGCGCGGCCGGTTCCGCGCGTCGATCTTCCGCCAGAAGGGCGCGGTCGGCATCGTGATGCGCCTGATCCCGATCCAGGTGCTGTCGATCGAGCAGCTGAACCTGCCGCCGGTGCTCGCCGAGATCGCCGACGCGCGCCGCGGGCTCGTGCTGATCACGGGCGCGACCGGCAACGGCAAGACGACGTCGATGGCCGCGATGCTGCGCTACATCAACGAGACGCGGCACGCACACATCGTCACGATCGAAGACCCGATCGAGTTCATCCACGAGCCGAACAAGTGCATGATCATCCAGCGCGAGATCGGCGCGGATACCGAGAGCTTCCACGACGCGCTGACCGCGGCGCTGCGCCAGGATCCCGACGTGATCCTCGTCGGCGAGATCCGCGACCGCGAGACCGCCGCGACCTGCCTCAAGGCGGCGGAGACCGGCCACCTCGTGATGTCCGCGATCCACACCCCCGACGCGGTCGCGACGATCCAGCGCTACGTCGGCCTGTTCGAGGCCGACGCGCAGGACGTGATCCGCGATCGCCTCGGCGACTGCCTGCAGGCGATCGTGTCGCTTCGCCTGCTCGCGAGCAAGGACGGCCGCCGGCGGCTGCCCGCCGTCGAGATCCTGCGCGTCACGCGGACGATCCGCGAGTGCATCCGCTCGGGCCGGCTCGCCGACATCCCGGAGCTCGTCCGCAAGGGCCGTGACCTGTACTCGATGCAGCTGTTCGACCAGCACCTCATCGATCTGGTCAACGCCGGCCTGGTCTCGATGGAGACCGCGATCTACGCGAGCTCGAATCCCGAGGAATTCGAGCGCGCGTTGCGCGTCGAGTAGAGCCGGCTACCGGCGGCGGCTGTTGTTCGCCGGCGGCGCAGGACGCGGCGCGGGCGCGGGACGCGGCGCGGGCGCGGGACGCGGCGCGGGCGCAGGACGCGACACCGGCGGCGGGGCGGCCGGACGCATCGGTACCCCGGGCGGACCGGCGGGGTAGCGGCCAGGCTCGTGCGTCGGCGTGTACGGCGAACCGGGCTGGACCGGACCGATCGGATGCGGCGGCTCGCGCGGCGGCATGCCCTGACCGGGCTGCGCCGGGCCGGGCCCGAAGCCACCACCGGGATTGCCGACGGGACGCGGCGGCTCGGGACGCGGACCGGGACCGACGCCGGGATGGACGCCGCCACCGGGCTCGAAGCCGCCACCGGGGTTGCCGACGGGACGCGGCGGCTCGGGACGCGGGCCGGGACCCATGCCGGGATGCACGCCGCCGCCCGGCTGGAACCCGCCACCCGGATTGCCGACGGGACGCGGCGGCTCGGGGCGCGGACCCGGGCCGGGCCCGATGCCCGGATGCACGCCGCCGCCCGGCTGGAAGCCACCGCCCGGACCTGGCCGCGGGCCGATCGGCTGCGGCGGGTTGGGCGTGTGCCAGCCCTGCGGCGGCGAGTACACCGGCGGGCGGCCGTCGCGGTGATCGCGGACATGCCAGCCAGCGGGCACCCGATCGGGCGACGACCAGTAGCCCGGCGTGTAGACGTACGCCCCGTCGACGTAGTCGTAGTACGGCTGCACGTAGACGTAGCCGGCCTGCTGCAGCTCCCAGCGGCCGCTGACCCACACCCACTCGTAGCCGTTCCAGTGCCAGTAGCCGTCGATCCACACGTAGCCGGGACCGGGTGATGCGGTCATCTGCTCGTACAGCGGCTGCGGAGGCATCGATGACACCGTGTAGGGCGTCGGGGTCGACACGGTGGCGGTCGCCGCGTAGGCCGGTGGCGCGGCGTAGCCGTAGCCGTAACCGGAATTCACGGGCGGGGTGTCGTGCACGACACACGCTTGGGCGGCGAGCCCTAGCGCTGCAGCGCCGAGATAATGCACAAGACCGCGCAAACGCATGTCATGCCTCCTAACCATTGGACGGCAGCCAAACACCCTAGTTCACTCTAGTTGACGCTAACTACTGCGACAAGTACACAGAACGCCGATGAAAACGGTCTTTTCCGGCATCCAGCCTTCGGGTGAGCTCCACCTTGGAAACTACCTTGGGGCCATCCGCAACTGGGTGACGTTGCAAGACCAGTACCGATGTGTCTTCTGCGTGGTCGACTACCACGCGATCACCCAGGACTACGACGCGAAGGAGATGAGTCGGCGGGTATCCGACATGGTGGTCGACCTGCTCGCGCTCGGCATCGATCCCGAGCGCTCGCTGCTGTTCGTGCAGTCGACGGTCCCCGAGCACACCGAGCTGTGCTGGGTGCTCAACAACGTCACTGGCTTTGGCGATCTCGAGCGAATGACGCAGTTCAAGGACAAGAGCGCGAGCCAGCCGGAGAACATCAACGTCGGCCTGTTCGACTACCCCGTGCTGCAGGCCGCCGACATCATGCTCTACAAGGCGCAGCTCGTGCCCGTCGGCCAGGATCAGGTCCAGCACATCGAGCTCGCGCGGCGCATCGCGCGCAGCTTCAACCATCGCTTCGGCAAGACGTTCCCGGAGTGCGAGCCGCTGCTGACGAACCTGCCGAAGCTGCTCGGCCTCGACGGCAAGGCCAAGATGTCCAAGTCGCTCGGCAACCACATCCCGCTGACCGTGTTCGGCGCCGACGAGCGAAGCGAGGCGGCGGGGGGCAAAGCCCCCCGTGGGATCGACAAGGCGCTGTGGAAGCTGCTCGGCCCCGCGGTCACCGATCCGGCGCGCGTCGCGCGCACCGATCCCGGCAACCCCGACGTCTGCAACATCTTCACGATGCACAAGGCGCTGTCGCCGCCCGAGGACATCGAGTGGAGCGCGAGCGGCTGCCGCAGCGCCGGCATCGGCTGCGTCGACTGCAAGACGAAGCTCGCCGAGAACATGCAGAAGCACTTCGCGCCGTACGCCTTGCGTCGCAAGGAGCTCGTCGCCAAGCCCGACTACGTCGCGAACGTGCTGCACCAGGGCGCCGAACGCGCGGGCGAGATCGCGCGGAAGACGATGGACGAGGTGCGCGAGAGGCTCGGGCTGTGGCGCTCGCGCTAGGCACGCGCCGCTCGACGGTCGCCGCGATCGCGAGCGCGGCGGCGGCGATCGCGCTCGCCGCGGCGGTCGCCGGGCGCAGCTGCCGGGTCACCCAGCCGGGCCCCGAGGTCGCCGTGCGCGAGGTGCTGCAGGCGGCGAAGGCCGGCGATCGCGACACACTGTTCGAGCTGTTGACGCCGCAGACGCGCGCGCGGCTCGAGGCGGAGGCGCGGCGCGCGAGCGATCTCGTCGGCGGCACGGTGCGCTACTCGGCGAAGGATCTGATCTCGGTCGGCGCGACCGAGGGAATTCCCGATCCGACGGACATCACCGTGCTGTCGGAGGAGGGCGATCGCGCGCGGGTCGAGGTCGTGTCGCCTGCGGGGCGCGCGCAGATCGAGCTGCGCAAGATCGATGGCCGGTGGCGGGTCGATGTAACGCCGCCGGGCAGTTGATCCTCCAATGGTCATGACCGTCCCCGCGCAGACTCTCGAGGAGCTCCCGGATCGCGAGATCGTCGCGCGCGTGCTCGCCGGCGCGCGCGAGGAGTTCCAGGTGCTCGTGCGCCGGCACAACCAGCGGCTGTTCCGCGCGGCGCGCGCGGTCACGAAGTCCGATCACGAGGCCGAGGACGTGCTGCAGCAGGCGTGGCTCGACATCTTCCGCCACCTGTCGCAGTTCCGCGGCGACGCCGCGTTCACGACGTGGGCGACGCGCATCGCGGTCAATGCCGCGATCGCGCACGCGCGCAAGCGGCCGCAGATCGCCGAGGTACGCGACGCACCGGGCGGCGCGAGCCCCGACGATGCCGTCGAGCGCTCGCAGCTCGGCAAGCTGCTCGAGGCATCGCTCGCGCAGCTGCCGCAGGGCCACCGCGAGGTGATGGTGCTGCGCGACGTGCTGGAGCTCGACACCGCGGAGACCGCGCAGTGCCTCGGCCTCACCGAGGAGGCCGTGCGCGTGCGCCTGCACCGCGCGCGTGCGGCGGTCGCCGCGACGCTCGCCGAGCAGATGATCGACAAGGTCTACGCGTTCGACGGCGAGCGCTGCGATCGCATCACGCGTAACGTGATGCAGCAGATCGTGCTCTAGCAGGCATGAACAAGCTGATCTTGGTCGCGGCGCTCGCCGCGTGCCATCACGAGACTCCGCCGCCCGCGACCGCGGCGACGAACGCGCCGCTCACGGTCGACGCGCAGGTCGCGCAGGGCAAGCAGCTCTACGTCGACCACTGCGCCAAGTGCCACGGCGACGCCGGCCAGGGCTCGAAGCAAGCCCCGCCGGTCGTCGGCAAGGACGCGTTCCCGCTCGATCCGCGCCCCGGGCAGAAGCGCGACACCAAGTTCCACACCGCCGCCGACGTGTTCGCGTTCGCGACCAAGGCGATGCCGCCGAGGAAGGTTGGCAGCCTGACCACCGATCAGTACCTCGCGATCTTCGCGTTCGATCTGACCGCGAACGGGATCAAGCTCGATCACCCGCTCGACGCCGCGGCCGCGCAAGCGATCGTGCTGCACCCGTAGCCGCTACTGGTTCGCGTCCCACGCCGCCATCATCACCACCATCCAAGATCGGTTCATCTCGCATGCATCGCACGGACGCGGGCGCGCGTGCAACCGCACGTGCTAGATCCGCGGCATGCGACTCGCTATCGTCGCGCTGCTCGCGGCCTGCACCAGCCCTGCTGCGCCGAGGCCGCCGATCGAACCCGCCCCTCACCCCGAGCCCGCACCCGCCGTGAAGTCTCCACCACCGCCTCCAGCCGCGCCCGCACACCCGTGGCCCGCCACCCGCACCGTCGACGTGGTGGACCACCTGCACGGCGTCGAGGTCAAGGATCCGTACCGCTGGCTCGAGGACGAGCACGCGCCGGACGTGCAGGCGTGGATGACGGCGCAGGACGACTACACGCGCGCCGAGCTCGCGAAGCTGCCCGGGCGCGACGCGCTCGCGGCGCGGCTCAAGGAGCTGTTCTACTTCGACGCGGTCGGCGCGCCGATGCACTACCGCGGGCGTTACTTCTGGTCGCGCAAGCACGCCGACAAGGAGAAGACGGTCGTCTACTGGAAGCAGGGCGAGCACGGCGCCGAGAAGGTGCTGTTCGATCCGAACACGTGGAGCGAGGACGGCAGCAAGGGCCTGCACGGCTGGTGGCCGAGCGAGGACGGCAAGCACGTCGCGTACAACGTCAGCGAGCACAACTCCGACGAGACCGTGATGCACGTGATCGACGTCGCGACCGGCAAGGACCTGCCCGACGTCATCGCCGGCACGAAGTACTCCGGCGCGTCGTGGACGCCCGACGGCAAGGCGTTCTATTACACGTGGGTGCCGCCGGTCGGCGGCAACGTGACCGTCGCGGAGCGCCCGGGCTTCGCCGAGCTGCGGCTGCACGTGCTCGGCAGCGATCCCGGCAAGGACGCGGTCGTCCACGAGGCGACGCACGATGCCGAGACGTTCCTCGGCGGTGGGATCTCCAAGGACGGCCACTGGCTGCTCGCGTCGATCCAGCACGGCTGGAACTCGAGCGACGTCTACTTCAAGGACGCGCGCAAGAAGGGCGTGGCGTGGCAGCCGCTCGTCGCCGGCGTGCCCGCGAACTTCAACGTCGACGTGTGGCGCGATCACTTCTACATCCACACGAACGACGGCGCGCCGCGCTACCGCGTGTTCAAGGCCGATCCGCGGCACCCGGCGCGCGAGGCGTGGAAGGAGATCGTCGCGCAGCGCGACGCGACGCTCGAGAGCACGAGCATCGTCGGCGAGCACCTCGTGCTGACGTACCTGCGCGACGCGTCGAGCCGGCTCGAGGTCCACGATCTCGACGGCAAGCTCGTGCGCGACGTCTCGCTGCCCGGCATCGGCACGACCGGCGGCATCAGCGGTCAGCCCGACGAGGACACCGGCTACTTCGCGTTCACCTCGTTCACCGAGCCGCAGATCATCTTCAAGACGTCGATCAAGACCGGCAAGACCGAGGAGTGGACGCGCATCAAGCTGCCGATCGACACGTCGCGGATGGTCACCGACCAGGTGTTCTTCCCGAGCAAGGACGGCACGAAGATCTCGATGTTCGTGATCCACGACAAGGACACGAAGCTCGATGGCAAGAACCCGACCATCCTGTACGGCTACGGCGGCTTCAACGTCAGCATGACGCCGGCGTACGCGAGCTCGCGCGTCGTGTGGCTCGAGCGCGGCGGCGTCTACGCGATCGCGAACCTGCGCGGCGGCGGCGAGTACGGCGAGGACTGGCACAAGGCCGGCATGCTCGCGAACAAGCAGAACGTGTTCGACGACTTCATCGCCGCGGCGGAGTACCTCGAGAAGACCGGGTGGACGTCGAAGGACCACCTCGCGATCAGCGGCGGCTCGAACGGCGGCCTGCTCGTCGGCGCGGCGATGACGCAGCGCCCGGACCTCTACCGCGCCGTGATCTGTGCGGTCCCGCTGCTCGACATGCTGCGCTACCACCTGTTCGGCTCGGGCAAGACGTGGGTGCCGGAGTACGGCTCCGCCGAGGATCCGAAGCAGTTCGAGGTGCTGTGGAAGTACTCGCCGTACCGCGTCGCGGTCGACGCCGGCCCGCGCGCGTATCCGGCGGTGCTGTTCGACTCCGCCGATCACGACGATCGCGTCGATCCGCTGCACGCGCGCAAGCTCGCGGCCGTGATCCAGACCATGCAGACGGCGCCGGATCGCCCGGTGCTGCTGCGCATCGAGCGTAACTCCGGTCACGGTGGCGCCGACATGGTCAAGTCGCAGGTCGAGCGCGCGGCGGATCAGTACGCGTTTCTGCTGCAGCAGCTGAAGTGACGCGCTACCTACTCGGTATGCGTTTGGCTTTGCTGCTGGTCGTGTTGTGTGGCTGCCCGCATGGCGGTGGGATGTCACGGCCGGGGCCGGCGCCGAGCGTCGCCGAGGTCGTCGACCGGCTCGCGAAGGTGCGCGACGCGCGCACCTCGTTCGTCGCCGACGCGAACATGGACTACTGGCTCGGCGGCCAGCGCGCGAAGGGCGAGGTGCTCGTGATGGGCGCGGTCGGCGCGAAGGTGCGGTTTGCGGCGCTGTCTCCCGCCGGCGGCAGCACGATGGCGGAGATGGCGTGCAACGGGAAGGACTTCGTCTACGTCGACTACCAGAACAACTGCGCGCTGACCGGCCCGTGCGACGAGACCTCGATCGCGCAGTTCTTCCACATCGCGCTCGCGCCCGATGACTTCGTCCACCTCGCGCTCGGCACGCCGCCGGTCGTCGCGAACCCGCAGGGCACCGTGACGTGGGACGCCGAGCACGGCGTCGAGAAGGTCGAGCTGAAGAGCGCCGAGGGCACGCAGAAGCTGACGATCGACGACAAGGACGGCCGCTGGGACGTGATCGACAGCGAGCTGGACGGCCCCGACGGCAAGGTCCGGTGGTCGGTCGCGAACAAGGACTTCGTCACCGTCGACGGCCAGCGGGTGCCGGGCAAGACGAGCTTCAAGTCGCCCGCGAACCAGCAGGACCTGCTCGTCGACTGGGGCGATCCGGGTAGCCGCAAGGTCAACGCGCCGCTCGGCCCCGAGAAGTTTCAGCTGACCGCACCGGCGGGGCTGCCGCAGTGCGGGCAGAAGAAACCGTAGCTAGAAGTGCCCCTTCTCCGGGAGCTTCAGGTCCGCCGTCGGGTTCCCCGAGGCATCGACCGAGCCCGTCAGCGTGAACGTCGCCTCCTGACCGTCGCAGTCGGTGTCACCCGTCGCGGTCGCGGTGAACGTCTTGCCATCCGCGCTCTCGTACTTGTAGCGGTACATCGTCGGCTCGTCGATCCGGAAGTCGAGCGCCTTCCACACCGGATCGGTCTCCCAGTCCTTCGAGGGCGGACACTTGTTGTCGGGAGGGTTGCCGCAGCAGCCCGGGGTCTTGCTCGGGTTCGCGGGCAGCACGCTCGACGTACCCTTCGGGAACGAACCGGTCTCGCCGAACACCACCTTCGCGTGCTTGCCGAGCGCGTTGAGCTGGATCGCGGCCTCGTTCGCCCGGCTCTTCTTCTTGTAGTCGTCGAGCCCGCCGGTGAGGCACGCCTTGACCGCGTCGTTGTCCTTCGCGCCGAGCACGCACTTCATCGTCGGGTCGTTCTTCATCTTGTCGTCCTTGCGACACTTCTCGAGGAACTTGTCCTTGCCCTTGTCGATGTCGGCGGCGTCCTTGCCCGCCATCTCCTTCATCACGGGCATCATCTTGTCGACGAGCTTCGAGCAGTCGTCCGACTTGCTACATCCGAGCAGCACCACCGCGACCAGGATTGCTTTCATGCGCGGACGGTAACACCGATCCGGATGACCTCGTCCGTCGTACAGGCAGGCGTGGGGACGACATGGCCTGCAAAGCTGTGGCTCGTCGCCGCGACGACCTTCGCCACCTCGGCGCATGCCGACCCGCAGCTGAGCGATGCGGATCTGCTGTCGCAGGCGACCGCGCTCGCGCTGAAGGACGAGACGATCGAGATCCACGACGACGCGCCCGCCGAGTCGGCGTCGAGTGTGCACCTCGATCGCGACACGCTCGACGAGCGCTCGCGCACGCAGATGAGCGACATCCTGCGCAACGTGCCGGGGCTCGTCGTCTCGCAGCACGCCGGCGGCGGCAAGGCCGACCAGTACTTCATCCGCGGCTTCGATGCCGATCACGGCACCGACATCGCGGTGTTTGCCGACGGCGTGCCGGTCAACCTCAGCTCGCACGGTCACGGCCAGGGCTACGCCGACACCCACTGGATGATCCCCGAGACGATCGCGGGCGTCGACGTTCACAAGGGACCCTACGCCGCGCGCTACGGCGACTACGACACCGCGGGCGCGCTCGAGCTGAAGACGCTCGACCAGGTCGACGGGCCGACGATCTACGTCGCCGGCGCGACGCCGCTCGGCGGGCCGCGCGCGGCGGGCGCGCTCGATCCGCGGCTCGTCGCGATGGCGAGCCCGTCGCTCGTCGCCGGCGACAGGACGCTGCTCGCCGCGCAGATCGCGAACAGCGACGGGCCGTTCGTGCACCCGCTCGGCTTCGCGCAGGGCAACGCGCTCGCGAAGTGGCAGGCGCCCGTCGGCGGCGGCTGGCTGAAGCTCGAGGCGAACCTCTACGCCGCGCGCTGGCACGCGTCGGGGCAGCTGCCCGAGAGCGAGGTCGCCTCGGGGCGCCTGAACCGGTTCGACTCGCTCGATCCGAGCGAGGGCGGCAAGACGTCGCGCTACTCGGGCCAGGCGGCGTACTCGTACCGCGACGCGGCGGGCGGCACGTGGCACGCGATGAGCTACGCGGTGAAGAGCAAGCTCGATCTGTTCAGCGACTTCACGCTCTACGCGCGCGACCCCGTCCACGGCGACGAGATCGAGCAGACCGACGGCCGCTGGCTGTACGGGCTCGACGCCGGCTACGACCGCGCGCTGCACGGCCACGGGCTCGAGGCGCTCGTCTCGGGCGGCGTGCAGCTGCGCGCCGACGATGTCGTGACCTCGCTGTGGCACGACGCGAACCGCGTGCGGCTCGCCGGCTGCTTCGCGACCGGCGCGAACCCGTGCAACGACACCGACGATCACATCCGCGACCTCGGCGCGTATGTCGAGGCGAACGTGATCGCGACGAGGTGGCTGCACGTGTTCCCGGGCCTGCGCGTCGATCGCTTCCGCTGGGACGTCGCGAGCCTCGCGCCCGCCGCGCGCGGTGGCGGCGCGCCGATCGCGACCGGCGACACGTCGCGCGCGCTGGCGAGCCCCAAGCTGTCGGTCGAGCTCCACGAGAGCGAGCAGGTGAACCTGTTCGCGAACTTCGGCGGCGGCTTTCACTCGAACGACGCGCGCGCCGCGGTCGCGAGCGGCGGCACCGGCGCGCTCGCGCGCGCGTGGGGCGGCGAGCTCGGCGTGCGCATGCGGCCCGAGCGCCGCGCGCGCGTCGCGATGGACTTCTGGTACCTGTGGCTGTCGTCGGAGCAGGTGTGGAACGGCGACGAGGGCACGACCGAGCCGTCGGCGCCGACGCAGCGGCTCGGGCTCGACCTCGAGGGCTCGCTCGACGCGACGCCGTGGCTGTCGCTCGATGCCGACGTGACGTTCTCGCACGCGAGCTTCGTCGAGAACGCGGGCAACGCGAACGCGGTCGCGCTCGCGCCGCGCTGGATGGGCTCGGGCGGCGCGACCGCGCACGGCGACCTCGGCTTCGTCACGGCGCGCGCGCGGGGCATCGCCGACCGTCCCGGCAACGAGGCCGGCACGCTGACCGCGCCGGGCTACCTGATCCTCGACGTCATCGCCGGGCGGCGGTGGGGCAAGCTCGCGGTCACGCTGACGGTCAACAACGCCCTGAACGCCGACTGGCGCGAGGCGCAGTTCGCGGACAGCTCCCGCGTGTCGCCGACCGCCGACGTCGTCGACCAGATGCACTTCACGCCGGGGGTGCCGCTGACCGCGACGGTGACCGCGAGCTACCGGCTCTAGGCCGACACGGTGCCGTCGTCGTCGCCCTCGTCGAGCTCGTCGTCATCGTCGTCGTCGTCGTCGAAGTCGTCGTCGGGATCGCCCCCTCCGTCGTCGTCGTCGTCGTCGTCGTCGAAGTCTTCGAAGTCCTCGTCTTCACTGGCGATTACCGGCTCCTCATCCAGCTCCGAGAAGCGGTTGGAGGGCGCCATGCTTGTAGTATAGCGGACAGTTCAGGGGGCGATCCCGTCCCGTAAAAGGTCCTCGGGAGTCGCCTCCTTGGCGACCGTTTCACGCGGCGCGTCATACCAGCCGGGGTCCGAAGGGCCGTGCAGGTGGTCGCGGATCTTCACCAGCGTGAACATGCCGCCCATCTCGATCGTGCCGTACGGACCCTTGCCGCCGACCATCGAGATCGAGTTCTTCGGCTGCGGCATGCGCATGTCGAACATCTGGCTCATGCCCGCGGTGCCCATCGTCATCGCGCCCGGCACCGCGCGCGCGAGGGCGGGATCGACGCCGGACACGTCGGCGCCGATCAGGTTCGCGGCGTCGTGACCCATCTGGTTCATCGTGTGGTGGGTCATGTGGCAGTGCAGCGGCCAGTCGCCTGGCAACCGGGCGACGAACTCGACCGTGCGCGTGGTGCCCACCGGCACGAGGATCGTGGTCTCGGGGTGACGCGCGGAGACGGGCACGACCCCGCCGTCGGTCGCGACCAGCTCGAACGCGTGGCCGTGCAGGTGGATCGGGTGGTGCTCCATCGGTCCGAGGTTCGCGAGCCGGAGCCGCACGAGGTCGCCGGTCTCGGCGATCACCGGCTCGGTCGCGGGGAACGCCTTGCCGTTGATCGTGAGCACGTTGAAGTCGTTCATCGCGAGCGGATCGGCGCGGCGCGTGCCGATCGGGATCTTCCACTCGTGCAGCATGAGCGCGTAGTCGCGGATGCGGCCGCGCTCGGGCGCGCGCGGATGGACGACGATCATGCCCATCATCCCCAGCGCGATCTGCGTCATCTCGTCGACGTGCGGGTGGTACATGAACGTGCCCGCGCGATCGAAGGTGAACTCGTTCTTGAACGTCTTGCCCGGCGTGATCGGCGCCTGCGTGAGCCCACCGACGCCGTCCATGCCGTTGGGCACGAACAGCCCGTGCCAGTGGATCGAGGTCGACTCGCGCAGCTTGTTCGTGACGTAGATGCGGACGCGAT
>JBLMXA010000440.1:0-3182 GCA_050257515.1 Acidobacteriota bacterium
CGACGATGCATCGCAACGACCGCTTCGAGCGCGTCGGCACCGAGCTGACCTGGGTCGGCAAGGAGGTCGCGAGCGTCGGCTACGAGCTGATCGTGATCGATTCGAACAGCTACGGCTGGTCACTAGCGCGCCACCGCGCGACCGCATCGCTGACGCTGCACGCGCCCGGTGACATCTACGTGACCGCGCTCGGGATCCTCCAGATCGATCGCTACCTCGACGGCCTCGTGATCGCGAGCGACCAGCTGATGCACGACTTCACGAACATCGAGGACGAGAGCTCGAGCTCGGCGCAGCTGCGGCTCGGCAAGAAGCTGTCGGACGGCTGGTCGGTCGAGGCGCGCGCCGCCGTGTGGAAGAACCTCGGCAGCTCGACGATGGACCTCGAGTACAGCCGCGAGCTCGTCTACGGCGGCCTCGTCTACTCGCGGTGATTGGCCGCCAAGACGCCATGCACGCCGAGACAGACGCCAAGATCTTCTTCTAAGAAGATCCTCTTGGCGTCTGTCTTGGCGACCTCGGCGGCTTGGCGGCTTTCTTCTTCTTCTCGGGCGCCGCGGTGAGCAGGATGCGGATCGCGCGGATCGCGGTCTCGATGTCGGCCTCGGCGCCGGTCAACACGTCGCGGTAGAGGAACGACTCGGTGATCCGCACGACGATGTACGCGAGCTCGTCGGTCGGGAGCGCCGGCGTGATCGCGCCCGCGGCCGCGAGCCGATCGAGCAGGTCCGCGATCGCGACCGTGCAGCGGTACTGGACCGGGCTGGCGCGCGAGGTCAGCACCCGCAGTGCAAATTCCGGATCCTCGGCCACGAACCGGCGCAGCGGCGCGGCCGAGGCGAGCGAGCGCAGCAGGCGCTCCATCGTGTCGAGCAAGCGGCCCATGCCGCTCCCGCGCGCCGATTCCTGCGCTCGCGCGAGCTCCTTCGCGAACAGCGCCGAGCAGATCTCGCCGTAGAGGTTCTCGCGAGTTCCGACCCAGCGGAACACCGTCGCGCGCGCGACGCCGAGCTCGGCCGCGAGCTTGCCGACGTCGAGCCGCTCGCCGGCGAGCCACTTCTTGCGCGCGAGCTTGAACGCATCCAGGGGGGTAACGCGGCGCACGCTCGTTTCATCGTCGAGCAGACGTGACAGCGGCGTGACACGCGGCGTATCCATCTGAACGCCAGTCTGAATCGACGATGAGTCACTTGTCAAGGATGACTCACCGAGCGCCATTGTCAGCGTTCGTCATTGACCGTAACTCAATAAGAGATTGACGCAGATGCACCTGATGCGCGAGAACCACCTTCGTTCCGCTGAAGGGGGGATACCTTGCGAAATTTCGCGTTCAGCGTCGTGCTGCTCGCCGGCTGTACCGACCTCGGTCTCGACACCGCGC
The DNA here is from genome assembly GCA_050257515.1 of Acidobacteriota bacterium. GTDB lineage: Bacteria > Myxococcota_A > Polyangia > Haliangiales > Haliangiaceae > JABFXX01. The sequence goes on from JBLMXA010000440.1 coordinate 1,382, forward strand.
CGAAGCTGATCCACGCGCGCTTCGATCCCGACGCGCGCGTGATCCCGATGCCGACGGACATCCTCCGCAACGCGGCGACCGCGCGGCTCGACATGTCGAGCGCGCGCGCGCCCGACGACTCGCCGGCGGCGACGGAGTTCTACGACTACCTCGAGACGCTCGACGGCTGGTCGACGCTGATGTCGGCGACCGTGCAGTTCACCGGCGCGATCGATCCGGCGTCGATCGACGACTCGACACTCGAGGTGTGGCACTGGGGCGTCGTCCCCGAGCGCGTCGCCGACGTCCGCTTCGAGGTGTCCTCCGACGGCACGAAGCTGCAGATCGATCCACCGCGCACCGGCTGGGAGCGCGGCGAGAAGTACGTCGCCGTGCTGCGCGGCGGCGACCACGGCGCGAAGGGGCTCGCCGGCGAGCGCGTCGAGTGCGACGCGGCGTTCTACTTCCTGCGCCAGACGCAGCGGCTCGACACCGCCGACCACAACCACGCGTTCCCCGGCGAGACCTACGACGAGCGCGCGGCGAACGCGGCGAAGCTCGAGACGATCCGCGAGGACCTCGCGCCGGCGTTCGACTACTTCGCGACGCTGTCGATCCCGCGCAGCGACGTCGCCGCGCTGTGGGAGTGGACGGCGACGACGCGCACCGAGGTCGCGATGGACCAGCCGTCCCAGCGGATGCCGATCCCGATCGACCTGCTGCTCGATCCCGGCACCGGGCACGTCGACCTGCCGGTCGCGCCCTGGGATACGCCGGTCGAGGCCGAGGCGAAGACCCGGCTCGCGGACTTCGACGGGATGTCGCTGTCGGGCGACCAGCTGTTCGAGCTCACCGCGCCGATGGATCCCGCGACGATCAGCGAGGACACCGTCCAGCTGTACCAGCTCGCCGGCGCGTCGCCGACGCGCGTGCCCGCGACGATCCAGCTGCTCGCCGACAAGCAACACGTCGTCGTGTCGCCGAAGTCCGGCCGGCTCGCCGAGCGCACGACGTACGCGCTCGTGCTCACCGACGCCGCGCGCGACACCACCGGCCAGCCGCCCGTGCTGATGCCGATCGGCCACTTCCTCGAGTCGAAGGCGCCGATCCTCGTCGGCGGCAAGAGCCAGATCTCGGCGATCGCCGATGCCGACGCCGCGCGGCTCGAGCCTTCGCGCGCCGAGCAGGCGGCCGCGCTCGATCAGCTCGGCCGCGATCACGTGCTCGCGATCTGGCCGTTCACGACGATGTCGGTCGCCGCGCCGCTCGCGAAGCTGCGCGTCACCGCCGGCGCGCTGAACGTGTCGCCGGATCCCGCGAACATCGTCCACATGACGCCGACGCAGGCGCTCGGCGACTTCGCGTTCGGCATCGGCTCGATCGCGAACGTCGGCGACGTCTACGACGGCACGATCCAGTCGCCGGTGTTCCTCGACAAGAAGACGCGCAGCTGGCGCGGCGACGGCGGCTACGAGGTCCAGGACATCCACTTCACGATGACCGTGCCGAAGAACCCGCCGGCCGGCGCGATGCCGGTCGTGATCTTCGGCCATGGCCTCGTCACCGAGCGCCGGTTCGTGCTCGCGATCGGCGACGCGCTCGCGGCGAAGGGCTTCGCCGCGATCTCGATCGACTTTCCGTACCACGGCGAGCGCACGTACTGCGCGACCGGCGGCCCGATCTCGGTCGTCAACCCGCTCGACGGCACGCTCGCGTCGCTCGATCCGTGTCAGGCCGGGTCCACGTGCAACGACGAGGGCCGCTGCGTCGACGCGCAGGGCAACGGCAACCACCTCGCGACGTTCGGCGTGATCTCGACGCC
>JBLMXA010000441.1:0-7383 GCA_050257515.1 Acidobacteriota bacterium
GCCCTGTTGCTCCTGCGGAACGGCTCAAATGAGACGCCTCATTGCAGCCGCCGTGTAAACTGCCGGTGGTGACGGGAACGAAGAAAGAAGTGATCGTGTACACGGACGGCGCGTGCAGCGGGTGACGCCGATGTCGATCTCGTGACAGCAGTCCGAGTGAGCCATGACCACGCAGTCCGCCGCGGTCGAGCACGGCCGCGCGAACGCCATCTCGAACGTCGCCTCGCACTGCTGCGGCGTCGCGATCGCGTCCATCGGTCCGGCCGCATCGCTGCCGGCACCGTGATGGCTGCTCGTGCAGGCGGTCACGATCAACAGCGAGAGGATGCGCGCGTGCGAGGTCATGCATGGAATCGTCGCCGGGCACGACGGGCGCGTCCACGACGAAGAACCGTGATCCTCGGCGCCGGCCGGCTCAGGAATTCGAGGGGGTCACGGCGTGACGCGGATGCAGCTCTCGTAGACGGCGACGCCGAGGCGCTCGTCGCGCTGCACGATCCAGATCGGGATGTCGGTCGGGCCGGTGAGATCCGCGGCCTTCGGCGCCTTCCAGTCGGAGAACAGCGGCGGCTCGTTGCCGAACGGATCGTGCGGGCCACCGGTGTCGCCGGACGAGAAGCTGCCGTCGCCGGCGGTCCACTGGTAGCTGAGGTTCTCGGTGAACGTCTCGGACGTGCCGTCGAGCAGCTGCAGTTGGTACATCTCGCGCACGCCATCGGGCTCGATCGGCATCAGGCGCACCTTGGTCTCCGGCGCGACGTCGAGCGGCGCGGTCTGATCGACGCAGCGGCCGAGCGGCAGCGCGGACGTCGTGCCGTCGGGCAGCGTCGCGTCGATCTCGGTCAGGTACGGGTTGTGGTTCGGCTGGCGCCCGGCCGGGATCTCCGGCATCACGTTCAGCGCCTTCGCCGCGTACAGATCGAGATCGGGATCGGCATCCTCGCCGCCGACGCGCAGCGCGACCATGTACTGCTCGCCCTGCAGGCCGTGCAGCGCGTCGTTCATGATCTCGTCGTACAGGACGCCGAGCAGGTTGCCGTCGGGCTCGACGGTCGCGCACAGCTTCGGCTCGGGCTGGGTGAGGTCCGGATCGTCGATCACGCCGGTGCCGAGCAGGTGGTACGGCAGGTCGTACGGGCAGCGATCGTTGCCGCTCTCCTCGCACAGCGTCAGCTCGTAGCGCAGCCGGCGGCCGTCGAAGCTCGGGTCGGCGACCGTCGCGCACACGTCGCTCGGCACCATCTGCGCGATCACGTCGGTCGGCGACGGCGGGTTCGCGAAGTCGATCGCGATCACCTGCTCGGGCACGGTCGCCTGCATCGAGATGATGCGCAGGTCGACGACGATGTTCGGGTCCTGGAACTTCCCGCACGCCGCAAGCGCGGCGAGCACGACCGCGAGCGCGAAGCGTCTCACCACGTCCCCCTGACGCCGAGCGTCGGCAGGATCGGATAGCTCGTCACCGGCGAGCGCTCGCGATAGCGATAGTCGTACTGGTACGCCTCGACGTTCTTGATGTTCAGCACGTTGATGATGTCGAGGTACGCGCCGAGCGTCCACGTGTCGTAGAGCCAGTCGCGCTCGACGCGCGTGTCGAGCTGGAAGAAGAACGGCTCGCGGATCGAGCGGGTCGCGCCGTGCACCGGCAGGTACGTGCCGAGGTCGGCGTCGTACGTCGAGCCGATGATCGGCGTGTCGGGCCGGCCGGTCGCCATCTGCAGGCGGGTGCCGGCCTCCCACTTCGGCAGGAACTTCCAGCTCGCGACCGCGTTGAGCACGTGGGTCTGATCGAACGCGGTCGGCACCCAGTCCTCGCCCTCGCGCTGCTGGCGCGAGTGGCTGTACGTGTACGACAGCCAGCCGTACGCGTTCGACGTGATCGCGCGCTTGAGCAGCGCCTCGAACCCGTACGTCTGCTCGCGCGCGCAGTTGCAGAAGTTGACGTACGAGTACGTGCCGTCGCCGTTCTGCACGACGTCCTCGGTGAACTGCACGCGATCGCGGCGGTCGGCGAAGTAGATCTCGCTGTCGACCGACCACACGCGATCCGGGCGCCACTCGTAACCGAGGCCGTAGTGATAGCCGTGCTCGAGCCCGATGTTCGGGTTGCCGAACCTGCGGTCGAGCGCCTCGGGCTGCGGCGGCTCGCTGAACTGGCCGACGTACGACTTGATCGTCCACTGCGGGTTGAGCGCGTAGCGCACGACGAGCCGCGGATCGAGCGAGCTGCGATCCACGCCGTCGAGCACGTAGCCGTCGACGCGCGCGCTCGTCACGAGGCGCAGGTTCTTGGTGACGTCGATGCCGAGGTCGATGTACGCACCGAGGCCGAGCTCCTGCGAGCCGCGGAAGATCTGCGACGGCGGGATGTCGATGCCGGTCGGGTTCGCGATCTGCGAGTTGTCGGGGAGCAGCGCGGTGTAGCTGGTCACGCGCGACAGCATGTCGAGGCCGGTGTCGAGGATCAGGTGCTCGTCGAGCCGGCCGTGGACGCGCATGCGGTACGTCAGCTGGTGATCGACGATGCCGAGGCTCGTGAACGGGCCGGTCGCGCCGGCCTCCGCGCCCGACAGCGTGATGCTGTCGGTGCCCCACGACGGCGAGATCGTCAGCTTCAGGTCGCCGCCGAGCGGCCGCTGGTACGTGCCGATGACGCGGAAGAAGCTGATCGCGCTGTTCAGATCCTGCGACAGCATCGCGTCGGGGTCCTTCTGCAGCACGTGCAGCGAATCGTTCGAGCCGATCACGAACACGCTGAGCCGGCCGTGCTCGTGCAGGTTGTAGTCGAGGCGCGCCTGGTAGTCGTCGTAGACCGGCGTGACGATGCGCGTCGTGCCGGCGCCCGCGCTCGGCAGCACGAAGCCGAGGAACAGATCGACGTACGAGCGGCGCGCGGCGACCGCGAACGTCAGATCCTTCGTGATCGGCGCGCGCAGGTAGCCACCGGAGTCGAGGAAGTCGACCTTCGCCGAGCCGTGGATGCCGTCGCTCGCGGTCGGCCGCGTCTCGAGCGCGACCGCGCCGCCGTGGTGGCGGCCGAACCGCGCGGGAAACCCGCCCGGGTAGAAGTCGATCGAGTCGAGCATCTCGGCGTTGAAGATCGAGGGCCCGCCGAGGAAGTGGAACAGCGCGGGCACCTCGTGGCCGTCGAGGAAGATGCCGGTGTCCTGCGGGTTCGAGCCGCGCACGAGCAGCACGCCGGCGCCGAACGGCACGCGCGCGATGCCGGGCAGCGTCGTCAGCGCGCGGATCGGGTCGCCGAACGTGCCGGGCACGTTCGTCAGCTGCTGGCGCTGCAGCGTGCGCTTGGTGACCTCGAGCACGTCGCGCTCGCCCTCGACGACGGTCTCGTAGGGGTTGCCGCCCTTCGGCCGCATCCACAGCCGGATCTCGACGGTCTCGCGCTTGCCGATCTCGATCGGCCGCTCGGCCCGGTCGTACTTCGGATCGACCGCGAGCAGCTTGTACTTTCCGGCCGGCACGCCGTGGAAGTAGAACGAGCCGTCGTCGCCGCTGACCGCGTCGAGCCCCAGCTCCTCGATCGACACGATCACGCCGCCGAGCGTGCGCCGCGTGCCGCGCTCGTGCACGCTGCCCTGCAGCGACACCGGTCGCGCCATCGGCCCGGCGTGGTTCGCGGGGCCGACGTGCTGCTGCGATGGCGGCGGCGGCGCCGGCTCGGGCTCCTCCTGCTGCTCGATCACGAAGTTGATCGCCGTCTCGATCACGATCGGCGCCGGCTTGCCGTCGATCTCGGCGGGCTCGAACACGTACTGCATCGCCGCTGCGACCGCGGCCTCGTCGAAGCCGTCACCGACGTGGTCGACGACGTCGACCCCGGTCACGGTGCCGGTCGCGTCGATGTGGATGCGCACCTTGACCTTGGCCTGCTTGCCGGCGGCGAGCGCGGCGGGCGGATACTCCGGTGCGACCGCCTGCACGAGCTTCGGCGGCTTCGTGATCGTGCCGGCGCTCGCGATCGCGCACGCGACGCAGATCACGACCACCACGCGGAGCATCGCGCCGCAGCATAGCTGATCGCTGATAGCTGACTGCTGACCGCGGCTAGCTCTGTGACGTCTGCCGCAGGTGCGCGACCAGCTTGTCGAACATGCCGCGCATCGCGCCCTCGATCGCTTCCTTGCGGAGGTCGGGCAGGAACTGCGGCTTGAACTTCGTGCGCGGCACCTCGACCTTCGCGCCACCCGACAGGAACGACAGCATCTTGCCGGTGTCGTCCGAGATCGCGAGCCGCAGCTCGGCCTCGATCTCGACCGTCGGGCCGTTCTGCACGACCTCGAGCTTCACCACCGACAGGTCGAGGTGGCGCGCGTCGAGCCCCCAGCGCTGCGCCTCGGCCTGCACCATCGTGACCTGCGGCGCGGCCTTGAACTCGTCGGTGAGCGTCTGCTTGAGGAAATCGGCGTGCGCCTGGCGCATCGCCTTGGACGCGTTGCCCGGCGAGTCGTCGCTCGACGACTTCACCTGCACGAACAGATCGGGACGATCGGTGACCGCGTGCGGCGAGTGGCCGAAGCCGACGTGGCGCGCCTGTGTCGCCTGCGCCGCGGGCGCGGTCGCCAGCTCGTCGGGCAGGTGGTTCGCCTTCGCGACCATCGCCTCGGCCTCGCGCGCCTTCGTGCGCACGATCTGATCGGTGTCATCGGTCGCGGCGTTCTTGAGCGACGGCAGCGCGGCCTTGTGGCCGAGGTGACCGAGCGCGGTGGCGGCGATCGCGCGGACCTGCGCGCTCGGATCGTGGAGCGCCGTGACGAGCGGCTTGAGCGCGCGCTTGTCGCCCAGGCGCGCGAGCGACACGACCGCAGACAGCCGCGTCTTCTCGCTCGAGCTCGACAGCTGCGCGGTCAGATCCGAGATCCGATCCGCGAAGCTCACCCGCGGCATCACGCACGCGAGCACGAGCATCGAACAGAGGACGAATCGTCGCATGCGCGTGGACCGATTAGGCGGCACGCCGCGCGATGAAGTCAACGTTTTATCGGTGTATGGTGGACTGACACGATGGCTGCGTCGGATTCGCAGTTCCGCTTCGGAGTACTTGTAGGTGGAGCTTTTCTCGTCGGAGTCATCACCTATCTGCGGTTTTGCGGCAGCGTCTCGCTGCCCGCGAAGCCACCTCCGCCGAGTGCACCATCTGGTACAGAGCGACAGCTCCTCGCTCGCAGCACAGGTACGCCGGCCGTCTACCAGAGCTATCTCGAGCACGATGCTGCACAAGCCGGCAAGCCGGTGCCCACGATCGAGGACATGTCTCGCAAGTTTCCCGATCGCGTGGACGATGCGCGCCACGTGCTCGAGCCCGGGCAACCACCGATCGAGATCGCGGGGCTGCGCGTGCACGTCGAGCGCAGCGGCAGCGACATCGTGCTGGTCGCGCAGAACACGCTCGCGTCGGATCTCGCGTACGAGATCACGACCGCGCCGAGCATCGACACGAACGCGTGCGACGCGTCCCGCCCGCTGCCGTTCAACGCGATGGTGATCGCCAAGGGCGCGACCGAGACGCGAACGGAGTGCGTGTGGCGCGACGGGATGTCGATCGTCGTCACCCGGGTCGAGACGATGGAGGTGCCACCGCTGGCGGCCTGGTACCTGAGCCAGGTCCCGCCCAAGCTCGTCGGGATCGAGGACCGGATCGCGCGCGGCCACCACGGCATCACCGGCCAGGACAAGTGCTCGCCGGTCGTGTCGGCGGTGGTCCGCGGGCTCATGGAAAGCGGCGATCTGACCTGGAGAGATCTCGCCGACTTCTACGCGCGGCACCGCTGCCAGACCTATCAGTTTCCATCGTCATATCGCGCATTTAAGTCGGATGGTGAGCGCCAGCTCCCGGCCGTCGACTGACCGCATCATCGAGATTCCGCGGCGTTATGCTTGCGCTCGGACTACGGACGCGTTTAGCCTGTTCCAAGTTACGCGGAGTTACGGGTGACCAAGTCCGAGCTCATCGAGAAGATCTCAGAGACGTTGAAGCTGCCGGCCGGTAAGGCGGAGGCGATCGTCAACACCATCTTCGACTCGATGGTGAAAGCGCTGGAGCGTGGAGAAGGTATCGAGATCCGCGGCTTTGGTAGCTTCACCGTCCGCAAGTACAAGGCCTACGAAGGGCGCAACCCGCGAACCGGCGAGACGGTCCACGTCGCCGAGAAGCGGCTGCCTTTCTTCAAGGTCGGCAAAGACTTGCGAGAGAGGGTGAACGCCGGGCTCGGCACGCCGCTGCCCGCGGACAAGCCCGACGAGCCCGACGATACGGATCCGAACGAGCCTGAGTACGACGACGACGAGGATTGATCGTCGCTAAGGCCTCGATACGACTCCGCCGTCGCCATCGACGGTGACGAGCATTCCATCGGCGAGCTGCGACCACGCGTCGTGGCAGCCGACCACGCACGGGATTCCCAGCTCCCGCGCCAGCGCCGCGCCGTGATCGAGCAAGTTGCCGGTCTCGCTGACGAGTGCGGCGCAGCCGACGACGAGCACCGCGAGCGCGGGAGTCACCGCGCGAGCGACGACGACATCGCCCGCACCGACGGCGATCGCGCTCGCGAGCGAGGCAAAACGCACCACGCGGCCGGTGACGCGCGGCCCGGTGCCGACGCCGCGCAGCGCGGTCCGCGGCGTCGCCGGCGGGCCGCCGACGACGACCGGCATCTGCCAGCGCGCCGCGCGGGCAGCCGCGGCGCGAGCCGCACTCGCGCGGCGGTGCGCGTCGTCTGGATCGATAGCCCCGGCTCCGCCGGGGCGCGCAGCAGTGCGCAGCACTGCGGAGTTTGGATCGATAGCCCCGGCTCCGCCGGGGCGCGCAGCAGTGCGCAGCGCTGCGGAGTCTGGATCGAGCGGCGGCGCGAGCTCGGCGAGCGGGAGCCAGAACACGTCGTCGCCGTCGAGCCCGAGCTCGGCGCCACGCGCGAGCAGCGCTCGCCGGACGAGCCGCTGCGCGCGCGCGAACAGCCGGTCGTCGCGCTCGGCGAGATCGGCGGCGAGATCGATCGCACCGGCCGAGCGCGGCACGCTCGCGGCGCGCGCGATCGCGTCGCGCAGCACGCCGGGGCGCTCGCCGTACGTCGCCACCGCGACATCCCACGCCGGCGCGACCGCGCCGAGCTGCTCGATCACGTCCGCCTCGCGCAGCTCGCCGCGTGCGGCAGCGCCGAGGATCGCCTCGATCGACGATGGTCGCGCGCCGCCGCGCACGGTCGCCGCGCGCGCGGCGGCGATCAGCGGGGACAGCTCGCCGGCCCAGATCGCGTAGAACGCGAGGTAGCGGGCGAGCGCGTCGTCGACGCTCGCCGGCGGATGGGCCTCGTCGAGCGCGCGCTCGAGCCGCGCCTCGAGCTCGGCCGCGCGCGCGGCGACGTCGCG
>JBLMXA010000442.1:0-11688 GCA_050257515.1 Acidobacteriota bacterium
GTTGGCAAAGCTCCCCCAGACGAGGCCGAGCACGACCGCGAGCACGCCGCCGGCGGACGTCGTCGCCAGTACCAGCTCGTCGTGCACCACGCAAAACCTAGCACGCTCGGTGTGCTAAGAACTCGACGTGGTCCGCCTGCTGATCGCCGTCGCCGCGCTGGCCGCCTGCGGGCGGTCGCAGGGGGTGCCCGATCGCGAGCTCGGCGACCTCGTGATCGCGCCGAAGACGAACGCCGATCCGATCGATCTCTCGCGCGCGAAGAAGGATCCCGCCGAGCTCGGCCGCGCGCTGAGGCTGCCCGAGCACGCCGTCGCCGCCGCGCTCGGCCCGCACACCGTGTCGATCTCGACCGCGACCACGGTCGACGAGGCCGGCAAGCGCGTCCAGGAGCTGACCGATCACGTGACGATCGAGCTCGGCGACAAGGGCGCGTGGCACGCGATCTATGCGAACTCCGCCGACTACGGCCGCGAGACGATATTCATTCCTGCCTCTGGGGGCGACAAGCTGTACCTGCGGCCGCGCTACCAGCGCTGGCACGAGCGCGCGCCCGAGACGCCCGACGAGCCGCAGCAGCTGCGCGACGGCTACTACGAGGCGATCGCGGCGACGTGGGACCTCGTCGCGCCCGCCGCCGAGCTGACCGATCTCGGCCCGGCGAGCGTCGCCGGCCGCGCGGGCGAGAAGATCCGGCTCGAGCTGTCGCCGCGGCCGAACAAGCCGCCGGCCGAGCCGCTGCAGCAGCGCAAGTGGCGCGAGAAGCGCTCGATCGACGCGCTGACCGGCGAGGTCGTGCTCGACGCCGAGAAGGGCGTGCCGCTGGCGGTGCGGCTGACCGGCTCGATCGGGTTTTCACGTGACGGGAGGAGGTTCTCGATGAACCTGTCGCTCGACGCGTCGATCGCCGGGATCGGCCAGGTCGCGCAGGTCGCGGCGCCCGGCGCCGACGACGTCGTCGCGACGCCCGAGCGGCTGCGCGAGGTCGACGACCGCGACTTCCTGCTCCAGGGCATCGCGCCGCCGCTGCGCAAGAACGCCGACGGCACGGCCGTCGCGCCGGCGCCGAAGGAGAAGCCGTGACGACGCAAGCGCTCGTCCAGCGGCGCGACTACCTCGACGGCCAGCGCCGCACGATCATCGCGCGCTCGGTGGTCTCGGCGATCGTCGGCGCGGTGCCGGTGCCGTTCCTCGACGACTGGGCGATCACCCAGATCCTCGGCGGCGGCTATCGCAAGATCGCCGCCGCGCACCAGGTCGATCTCGACCGCGATGCCGTGAGGAACCTCGTGCACGGCACGACGCCGCCGCCGTCGCTCGTCGATCTCGCGAGCGCCGGCATCATGGTGCGCGTCGCCAGCCGCGCCGCGCGCCGGATGATGGTCGCGCTCGCGACCGTGCGCCGCGCGCAGTCCGCCGCGCGGACGTTCGTGACGATGACGCTGTTCGATCACTACTGCGCGAGGCTCCACCGCGGGCTCGCGCTCGACGGACCGACGGCGCTCGCGCTGCGCGACGAGATCACCCGCGCGATCGATCAGACGCCGGGCGCGCTCGCGTTCCACCCGTTCCGCCGTGCCGGGCTGTCGGCCGCGCGCGCGACGCTCAAGGCGCCGCTCGAGCTCGCCGATCTCGCGTCGGGCGGCGCGCTGCGCCGGCTGCTCGCGAAGAAGATCGTCGTCGCCGAGCCCGAGCACGTCGACGAGCTCGAGCAGGCGATGGAGGCCGCGCTCGCGAACAAGGAAGGCTTCCTCGCGCGCACGGTCGCCGCCGTCGAGACCCAGCTGTCGTCGGAGGCGAACCCGTTCCTCGACGGTGCGCTCGAGACGCTCGATCGCCGCTGGCGCGCGCGGGTCGCGGCCGATGCCGAGCTGAAGAAGTGATGAGCGAGCGCGACCAGCTCGTCGCCGCGCGGCGCGTCGTCGTCAAGATCGGCAGCCGGCTGCTCGCCGAGGCGCCGGCGAGCCGGCCCGCGACGATCGCCGATCAGGTCGCCGAGCTGCGCCGCCGCCAGGTCGAGGTCGTGCTCGTCAGCTCGGGCGCGATCGCGCTCGGCATCCGCCGGCTCGGCCTGACCGCGCGGCCGACCGAGCTGCCCGCGCTGCAGGCGTGCGCTGCCGTCGGCCAGTCGCGGCTCATGCAGTACTGGGAGCACGCGTTCGCGGCGCACCAGACCGAGATCGGCCAGGTGCTCGTCACCCACGACGATCTGTCCGACCGCCGGCGCTTCCTGTCGGCGCGGCTGACGCTGCGCGCGCTGCTCGATCACGGCGTCGTGCCGATCATCAACGAGAACGACACGGTCGCGACCGAGGAGATCAAGTTCGGCGACAACGACCAGCTCGCCGCGCTCGTCGTCAACCTCGTGTCCGCCGACGCGCTGGTCATCCTCACCGACGTCGAGGGCGTGCGCGACGCGGCGGGCGTGCGCATGCCGATCGTGCGCGACATCGATCGCGAGGCCGCGCCGGTCGCCGGAGGATCGACCAGCGGCGTCGGCTCGGGAGGCATGGCGAGCAAGGTCGGCTCGGCGCGGATCGTCACGCGAACCGGCGTCGCCGCGGTGGTCGCACCCGGCCGCGAGCCCGACGTGCTCGTCCGCGTGCTCGCCGGCGCCGACGTCGGAACCCTGTTCGTGCCGCCGGCCGCGAAGCTATCGTCGCGCAAGCACTGGCTCGCCTACGGCGCGCGCCCGGCCGGCAAGATCGTCGTCGACGACGGGGCGGCCCGCGCGCTGCGCGACGGCGGCAAGAGCCTGCTGCCTGCGGGGATCACCGGCGTCGAAGGGGACTTCGAGCTCGGCGATACGGTCTCGATCATGTCGCGCGAAGGTGGCGAGATCGCGCGAGGTCTGGCCGCTTACCCGGCCGGTGACTTGCGCAAGATCCAGGGCTTGCAATCCGCCGGTATCGAGGCCAGGCTGGGATACAAGAGCATCGACGAAGCCGTTCACCGAGATGATCTCGTGATCTTGTGACCAGCACGATCGAGCGTGCCCAACAGCTACGGGGAGTCGCCCAGGCGGCGCGGCAGGCGGCGAGGATCGTCGCGAAGGCGCCCGCGCAGCAGCGCACGGCAGCGCTGGTCGCGATCGCGGACGTGCTCGCGGCCCAGCGGACCGAGATCCTCGACGCGAACCGCGCCGACCTCGCGGCGGCGGAGAACGCGAAGCTGGCTCCCGCGATGCTCGATCGCCTCCGCCTCGACGACGCGCGGCTCGCGGGCCTCGCGCGCGCGGTCCGCGAGATCGCCGCGCAGCCCGAGCTGCTCGGCCGGGTCGAGCGCACCGAGACGCGCCCGAACGGGCTCGAGGTGTCGCGCGTGCGCATCCCGCTCGGCGTCGTGCTCATGATCTACGAGGCGCGGCCGAACGTGACGACCGATGCCGCGGCGCTCTGCCTCAAGGCGGGCAACGCGTGCATCCTGCGCGGCGGCCGCGAGGCGATCGAGAGCAACCGCGCGCTCGCGAGGGCCGTGCAGACCGCGCTCGACAGCGCCGGGTTGCCGACCGAGGCCGTCCAGCTCGTGCCGACGACCGAGCGCGAGGCGATCGCCGAGCTCGTCAAGCTCGACGAGCTGATCGACCTGTGCATCCCGCGCGGCGGCGAGGGCCTCATCCGCTACGTCGCCGAGCACGCGCGCGTGCCCGTGATCAAGCACTACAAGGGTGTGTGCCACGTCTACGTGCACGCCGCGGCCGATCTCGACACGGCCGAGCGCATCGTCGAGAACGCGAAGGTGTCGCGGCCGGGCGTGTGCAACGCGCTCGAGACGCTGCTCGTCGATCGCGAGATCGCGAGCACGTTCATCCCGCGGATCGTGCAGCGGCTGTCGCGCTCGCGTGTCGAGCTGCGCGGCGACGCGACGACCCGCGAGCTCGGCGGCGCGAGCATCGTGCCCGCGACCGAGGACGACTGGTACGCCGAGTACCTCGATCTCGTGCTCGCGATCCGGGTCGTCGACGGCCTCGCCGCGGCGATCCAGCACATCGAGCAGTACGGCTCGAACCACACCGAGTCGATCCTCACCACCGACGAGCACGTCGCCGCGAAGTTCGTGCGCGACGTCGATTCGGCGACCGTGATGGTCAACGCGTCGACCCGGTTCGCCGATGGCGGCGAGCTCGGGCTCGGCGCCGAGATCGGGATCTCGACGACGCGCCTGCACGCCTACGGGCCGATGGGCGCCGAAGGCCTGACGACCACGAAGTTCGTTGTCCGCGGCTCCGGGCAGATCCGGTGACCGCGGGAAAGGACAGCCAAGCGACGCATGACCGAACGTAAGAAGAGCGCACCGAAGAGGGCCGACGCACCAGCATCTCGTGGCAGAGGCCGCGGAAGCGCCGCGGAGGCGACGGCGCCACCCACCTCCACCGAGGGTCTCGACGGCGCGATGCGCGCGCTGGCGCTGGGGCTCGAGAAGAAAGCACTCGAGCCGGTGCTGCTCGACGTCCGGCAGCTGTGCTCGTTCACGAACTACCAGCTGCTGCTCGCCGGCCGCTCGGATCGCCAGGTCGACGCGATCGCCGAGGGCATCGAGGTCGCGCTCAAGGCCGAGGGGCTGCGCGTGCTGAGCTCGGAGGGCGCGCGCGGCGGCTCGTGGGCGCTGCTCGACTACGGCGACTTCGTCGTCCACGTGTTCACCGTCGACGCGCGCGAGCACTACGACCTCGAGGGGCTGTGGAACGACGCGCCGCGCGTCCCGATCGACGTGCCCGCCGATGCGCGCCTGCACCTCGGCGATCCGTACGCGACCGCGGCGACGTGAAGATCACGGTCGCCGCGATCGGCCGGCTCAAGGAGAGCTACCTCGTCGCGGCCGAGGCCGAGTACGTCAAGCGCCTGCGCCGCTACTGCACGCTCGCGGTCAGCGAGCACGAGGACGAGGCCGCGCTGCTCCGCGCGCTGCCCGCCGGCGCTCACCTCTACGCGTTCGACGAGCGCGGCGAGTCCATCACGAGCATCGAGCTCGCCGCGCTGCTCGACGCCGAGGCGCAGCACGGCGCCGGCGCGCCGGTCGTGTTCGCGATCGGCGGCGCCGACGGCCACTCCGACGCGCTCCGCAAGCGCGCGAACAAGCTGCTCGCGTTCGGCAAGATGACGATCGCGCACCGCCTCGTGCGCATCCTCGTGCTCGAGCAACTCTACCGCGGCTTCAAGATCGCGCGCGGCGAGCCGTATCACCGGGACTAGCGCCGCCGCGCGTGACGGAACCACCACCGCATGCGGGTCGACAGCGGCGCGCGCGCGTGCGGGAACACTCGCTCGTACGCATCCGGGTACTCGCGGTACGTCACCTTGTGGAGGTCGACGACGAGCGGCGGCACGTTGCCGTGATGGTGGCGCCGCCGCGAATGGATCGGCGGCGGCGCGATCGGGTTGTCGAACGCCGGCATCGGCGCGTCGCCGCGAGGCTCGTCGTGCAGCGCGTCGGCCACGCTCGCGACGTGCGGCGACGCGATGCGGTTCGTCCACGGACGGATGCCGAGCCAGCTGCACAGGAACTTCAGCGTCGAGCAGTGATCGAACTGCTGGCGCGCGACGCCCTGCGCCTCCGCGAACGGGGAGATCAGGATCGTCGGCACGCGCACACCGCGATGCGTGAACCCGTCGAGCCCGACCTCGCCCGCCGCGATCGCCGGCGGCTCGACATGATCGTAGAAGCCACCGTGCTCGTCGTACGTGACGATCAGCAGCGTCTTCGCCCACACGTCCGGCACGCGCGCGAGCGATTCGTACACGTAGCGGATCAGCGCCTGGCCGTGCTCGATGTGGCTCGGAGGGTGGTCGTCGTTCGTGTCGCGGAACACCGGATCGACCCACACGTGGCGCGCGGCGCCGCACGCCTTGTCTTCCCAGAAGTAGGTCGGCTCGATCCACGTCAGCTTGGGGAGCTGGTGCTCCGCGACCGTGCTGCGGAACTTCGACAGCGTGTGCCAGCGGCCGCTGTTCGCGACGAACACGCGCCACGGCGACACCGCGAAGATCAGCGGGATCGAGCCCGTGAACACGAGCCAGTCGTCGGGGCTCGCCATCTTCTCGAAGATGCTGTCGAGCGCGGGGATGTCGAGCCAGCTGACGCGCGGTGCGGTCGTCTTCACGTGGCCCGCATCTCCCGCGAGGCTGTAGAGCCGGTTCGGGATCGTGTCGGCCGGGACCGCGGCGAACCAGCGCTCGCAGATCGTGAAGTGATCGGCGAGGAAGTACGTCATCGGCAGCTGATCGCGGGTCAGGTAGTTCATGACGTCGCCCGGCTGCAGATCGTCCGCGTGGCCCGCGCTGCGCTGGTACGCGCGCACGAACCCGCCCATGCGATCGACCTGCTCGCGCACGTACGGCCACTCGTGCGGCGGCCCCGGGACGAACGAGCTGACGCGCGGCGGCTCGAGCTTCGCGACGACGTGCTTCCTGCCGTCGAGATCGGTGTTGAACCGCGCGAGCTTTGCATCGACGCCGTCGACCGGTCTGCCCTCGAGCGCGAGCGACCCGAGCGCGTGGTCGAACGAGCGGTTCTCGAGCATCAGCACCACGACGTGCTCGATGCGGGCGAGGTCGTTCACAGCGGCTGCCTCCACAGCGCGTCCACCGCGCGCTTCGAAGCACCATCCACCCGTGTCCCCGCCGCCGTCTACGCGCTCGCTGCGGGATTATGCAGCAGCGCTAATCCGACGGCGTCGGCCGCTGCAGCCAGCGGTTCAGCGTGCCGCGATCGATGCGCAGGCGGCGCGCCGCCTCGGAGCGGTTGCCGTGGCAGTCGTGGAACACGCGCTGGACGTGCTCCCAGATCGCGCGGTCGAGCGTCGGCGTCTCGCTCGGGACTACCGTCGCCGGCTCGCCTTGCAGGCGCTTGACGAGCTCGGCCGCGGTGATCGGCTTGCACAGCACGTCGACGGCGCCCGCCTTCATCGCCGCGACCGTGGACTCGACCGAGTTGTAGCCGCTGATCAGGACGAGCCGCATGTGCGGGTCCTGCGCGCGCAACTCCGCGATCAGATCGATGCCCGACTCGCCCGCGATGTTCATGTCGACGATCGCGGCATCGGGCCGCTGCGCGAGCGCGGCGGCCTTCGCGGCATCGACGTTGGTCGCACCGGACACGACGAAGTTGCCCGTGCGTGCAAGCACGTGCTGGTACGTCGCCAACAGCTGCGTGTCGTCCTCGACCACCAGGACCGTTCGGATCTCACCCAAGGGATCCTCCAGTTGGAGCCCCTAGGATATCACGTCCGGGAGCGCTTCATGGCGCGATCGATCTCGCGCTTGGCGTCCGCTGCCTGCTTCGTCGCGCGCTTGTCGTGCTGCTTCTTGTGCGTGACCAGCCCCAGCTCGACCTTTACACGGTGACCCTTGAAGTACAGCGACAGCGGAATGAGTGTGAATCCTTTGATCTCGACCTTGTTCGCGAGCTTGTCGAGCTCGTGACGGTGGAGCAGCAGCCTGCGTGAACGGTCTATCTCGTGGCCCCAGCGGTTCGCCTGGGAGTACTCCTGGATCTGCATCTTCGCCAGGTACGCCTGGCCGCGCCGGAAATCGACGAACGCGTCGGAGATCACGACGCGCGCCGCGCGCAGGCTCTTGACCTCGGAGCCGAGCAGCTCGATCCCGGCCTCGATGCGGTCGTGGATCGTGAACTCGTGGCTCGCCTTGCGGTTGGTCGCGATGACCTTGATCGGTTCGGCCTTCTTTTCCACCGCTACCACTCGCCGACGTTCGGCATGGTCGACCACGGCTCCTTCGCCGGCAGCGCCTCGCCCTTCTGCAACAGCTCGACGCTGATCAGATCCGGGGACCGGATGAATGCCATCCGGCCGTCGCGCGGCGGCCGCGAGATCGTGTAGCCGAGCTCGGACATGTGCTGGCAAGTCGCGTAGATGTCGTCGACCTCGTACGCGACGTGGCCGAAGTTGCGGCCGTGCGTGTACGCGTCCTTGTGGTCCCAGTTGTACGTGAGCTCGAGCTGTGGCGTGTCCTTGGCGCCGCCCTCCTGGCCGAGGAACACCAGCGTGAAGCGGCCTTGCTCGTGCTCGCGGCGACGAACCTCGTGCAGGCCGAGGCCCTCGCAGAAGAACCGCAGCGCGGCCGGCAGGTCGCGAACGCGGATCATCGTGTGCAAGTAGCGCATGCCCGTGTTGTACTCTGGTGCCATGAGCGAGCCCAACGTCCTGGTCAACTTCCGGCTCGACAGGGACCAGCCGCTGCGCTTGCGCTGGCTCGCGACCGACGGCGTGCCCGGCGACGGCTACAAGGCGCAGATCACGGCGATCAAGCTCGCCGACGGCAAGCGGCTCGCGATGGACGCGACCGCGATCATGGAGCAGACCGCGCCCGATCCGGGCGGCGGCCTCGGCGCGTACGTGCTGACGTTCAACGGCATGGTCGGCTACGCCGCCGATCATCCCGATCGCAAGTCGATCGACGGGCTCGACGACCAGGAGATCGAGTACGAGCTCGAGATGATCCACGACGACAGCGGCCGCGTCGCCGTCGAGGACACCGACTACGAGATCGTCGAGCGCCCGCGCGCGTGGGCGCACAAGCTGACCCGCCGCAAGGCATGAAGGAATCGACGCCGTCCCGCACCGCCGCGTGGGTCGCGCTCGCGCGCGGCATGGCCTCGCACCTGCCGCCCGACGCGCGGCTCGCCGAGGATCCGTACGGTGCCGAGTTCGAGGACGACGGCGCGCGCCGCCGCCTGCACGCGTTGCTCGAGCGCGCGCGCGTGCCGGTGCACCGGTTCCCCGCCGTGATGCGGTGGATCCTGTACATGCAGGTGCGCACGCGCGTGATCGATGACGCCGTCCGCGCCTTTGTTGCGGCGGGCGGCCGCCAGCTCGTGCTGCTCGGCGCCGGCTACGACACGCGCGCGCTCCGGCTGCCCGAGCTCGCCGGCGTGCACGTGCTCGAGGTCGATCACCCGGCGACGCAGTCGCACAAGCAGGCCGTGCTCGCGCGGCTCGGTGCCACGTCGCCGTCGACCTACGTGACGTGGGACTTCGAGGCGCGCGCGATGGACGAGCTACCCGGCGCGCTCGCCGAGGCCGGCCTCGATCGCACCGCGCCTGCGTTCACGATCTGGGAAGGCGTGACGATGTACCTGACCGAGCGCGCGATCGACGCCTCGCTGCGCGCGATCCGCGCGTGGAGCCCGCCGGGGTCGCGGCTCGCGATGACGTACTTCGCGAGGTCGCGGCTCGAGCGGCCGTCGCTGGCGACGCGCGCGATCCGTGCCGTCGTCAGCCGCGTCGGCGAGCCGTGGCGCTTCGGCTGGGAGCCGCAGGAGCTGCCGGCGTACCTCGCCGCGCGCGGCTTCCGCCTCGAGCGTGACGTATCGTTCGGCGACGCCGCGCGCGAGCTGCTGCCCGCGAGCTTCGCGGCGATGCTGCAGGGGCAAGATCGTCGGATCTCGTTCGCGTCCGCACACGAGTCGATCGCGCTCGGTGCGTCGATCTCCTAGGCGCCCGCGCACGGGGGATGCACGTGTTCGGGGACAGGAGGTTTCCGATGCGAGCACTTCTCCCTGTCACCCTGCTGGCCGCGCTCGCCGGCGGCGGTTGCTACGGCGAGACCGGCGTCGGCTACTCGGCCGAGTACTCGACCGCGCCGACGCTGGCGTACGTCGCTCCGGGCGTACAGGTCGTCGCGAACTGGGACTACCCGGTGTTCTTCTCCGACGGGTTCTACTGGCAGTACTACGACGGCTACTGGTACCGCTCGCCGTACTGGGATCGCGGCTGGGTTGCCACCTACAACGTGCCGTACGCGGTGCGCGGCATCGACCGGCCGTGGGCGTACGCGCACTATCGTCCGGGCCGTTACTACGGCGGCGCGCGCAGCGGCGTGGTCGTCCGCGATCACCGTGGCTACTATCGCGGCGGCAACGTGTACCGCGGCGGCAACGTGTATCGCGGCAACGTGTATCGCGGCGGCAACGTGTATCGCGGCGGCCACGTCTACCGCCAGGCACGGCCGGCGCCGCGCGGTGGCGTGATCGTGCGCGACCACCGTCGCTAGAGCTTCGGCGTGATCCAGAAGTCGCGCGGATAGAGGCGCACCAGCCTCGTCCCCTTGCCGATCGCGGCGTGCAGGTACTCCTCGTACGCCGCGAGCTGTTTTTCGGGGCCGATCACGAAGTACAGCGCGTCGCCGGCGGGCTTGCCGAGCCCGGGCAGCACCTTGCCGTAGACGCGGAGCATGCGGCCGAACAGCTCGTTCGCGAGCTCGGGCTTGTGCGCGAGCTGCAACATGCGGGTGCGGAACCCGCGGACGACGTCGGGCGTGAGGCCGTCGACGAGATCGGCGGCCATCGCCGCGGCGCGGTTCTCGTAGCCGTTCGCGATCCGGGACGAGAACGCGGTCGCGATCGCGTAGCGCGCGATGTTCGGGTCCGGCTTCGCCTGCTTCAGGTGATCGATCACGAACCGCAGCGTCTGCGGCAGCAGCGGGCAGCGCTCGGCGTAGTAATCGAGCGTGCCCTCGGCGGGCCGCGGGTGGAGGCCGTTGGAGTACGCGAGCCCGGCCTCCCACGTCTTCATGAAGATCGAGTGCGCGCCGTGGCCGGTGTAGAGGTTCGACGCGAGGTAGTCGAGCAGCGCGTCGTCGCCGTCGGCGGTGTACGACGTCGCCGGCGCGAGGTTGACGAACACGCCGCTCGACGTCGCCGGATCGACGAGCCCGAGCTGCAGCGGGCGCGCGAGCTTGCCGGCGCGCGCGGCGAGCCGCGCATCGAGCGGCGCCACGGTCGCGGCGCGATGCATCGCCGGCTCGCCGGCGGGCAGCGCGCGGACGAGCTGCGCGACGTCGGCGGCGAGCGCGGAGCGGTTCGCGCTCGACGCCACCTCGACGAGCCGCGCGCGCGCCGCGACGACGAGCCGCGCGCGCAGCCGGGTCAGCTTGTCGAGCGTGGCCGGCGCGCCGGCGGCGAGATCGTGCGACATCTCGCGGCACAGGTACGCCCAGTCACTCGCGAGCGTCGCGTCCGGAAGATCGGCGAGCAGCGCCTCGAGATCCTGGCCGGCGGCGCGCGCGAGCGGTCGCGTGCCCTCGGGCAGCCTGTGCGCCGCGGTCACCCACCGCGCGACCTTCGCGGGAGGCTTGGCAGCGTCGGTCGCCAGCGCCTTCGCGAGCGCGGCGAGGTCGGCGCGCGGCAGCCTGCGCGCGTCGGCGAGCGAGGCGATGAAGCCGACGGCCGGCGCGCGCTGGAGGTCATCGCCGCCGGCGAGCATCCAGCGCAGGCGGTGGAGATCGTGCAGCTGCGTCAGGAACGACGACGCGTGCAGGTACTCGAGCGTGTTCTGCTCCCACCACGCGTCGCGCGGATCGTCGACCCAGTGCTCCTCGGCGCCGAGCATGCGCTGGCGCAGCTCGGTGATGCGCTGGTCGACGAGATCGCGCAGGCGCGGCAGGTTGTCCGCGCGCCAGTCGGCGGCGAGCATCGCGCGCCGCATCCAGCCGAGCGCGGCCTTCGTCTCGCCGGCGCCGTTGCCCGCGCCCGCGACGACGAGCTCGACGCGGTGCGTGCGCAGGTTCGTCGTGTAGTAGACCGACAGCTCGAGGATCTCGCGGCGCAGGCGCTCGCGCATCTCGTCGGCGGCGATCGGCTTGCCGTCGTCGATCACGCCGGCGTCGGACATCAGCGACGGCAGGGCGGCGAGCAGGAACTGATCGTCGGGGGCGGCGGCGCCGACCACGTCG
>JBLMXA010000443.1:0-5713 GCA_050257515.1 Acidobacteriota bacterium
GTCGAGATCATCGCGCCCGGCTTCCACCAGTCGCGAGAGCTGACGATCTCGCTCGTCCAGATCCTGTTCCCCGGCGTCGCGTTGCTCGTGCTGTCGGCGTGGTGCCTCGGCGTGCTCAACAGCCACCGCAAGTTCTTCCTCAGCTACGTGTCGCCGGTGCTGTGGAACTCCGCGCTGATCGCGGCGGCGATCCTCGCGGGCCGCCGGCTCGCCGGGCACGACGACGACATCGCGACCTGGCTCGCGTGGGGCGCGGTGATCGGCTCCGCGCTGCAGCTGCTCGCCCAGCTGCCGACGGTGATCGCGCTGCTGCGCGGGTTCCGGCCGTCGCTCGCGGTCCGCGATCCGGGCGTGCGCACGACGCTGCGCGCGTTCCTGCCGGTGCTGCTCGGCCGCGGCTCCGTGCAGCTCTCGGGCTACCTCGACACCGTGCTCGCGAGCTTCCTCGGCGAGAGCATCGTCGCCGCGATGGGCTACGCGCAGATCGTGTACCTGTTGCCGGTCAGCCTGTTCGGCATGGCGGTGTCGGCGGCCGAGCTCCCCGAGATGTCGAGCGCGCTCGGCGACGCGTCCGCGCGCGCCGAGCACCTGCAGGCGCGGCTGCGCGTCGCGCTGCGCCGGGTCGTGTTCCTCGTCGTGCCGAGCGCGGTCGCGTTCGTCGCGATCGGCGGCGCGATCGTCGGCCTGTTGTTCCAGACCGGCCGGTTCGGCGCGCACGACACCGACGTCGTCTGGATCATCCTGGCCGGCTCGGCGATCGGGCTGTCGGCGAGCACGCAGGGCCGGCTGCTCGGCTCGGCGTTCTACGCGCTGGGCGATCCGAAGCCGCCGCTGTACGCCGCGCTCGTGCGCGTCGCGTTCACCGGCGTGCTCGGCTACACGTTCGCGCTCCCGCTGCGCGACTCCATCGGCTACAGCGCGGCGTGGGGCGCGTTCGGCCTGACCGCGAGCGCCGGGTTCGCCGCGTGGATCGAGTTCGAGCTGCTGCGCCGCTGGCTCGTCGTGCGGATCGGCGCCGTGCCGGTGCCGGTCAGGCTCGGGCTCGGCGCGCTCGCCGCGGCCGTGCTCGCCGGCGCGCTCGGGCTCGCGGTGTGGCACTTCGTGCCGCTGCGCACGTCGCTGCGCGCGCTCGCGTCGATCGGCGTGTTCGGCGTCACGTACGTCGGCGTGATGTCGATCGCGAAGGTGCCCGAGGCGGCCGCGCTGACGCGCCGACTTCGCCGCCGCCGGTGATCCGCGGCACGCGCCGTCCACCGCGCGCCGGCGCCCCGCATCTCGCACCGTGGCGTCGCCGTCCCGCCGGGAGTCGTGATGAAGATCTTCGCCTTGGCTTCGATCCTGTTTGCCGCCGCGTGCAGCGCGAACCCCACCGCGTGCGAGACCAACGCGTGCGTGTGCGCGGCCGGCGAGTCGTGCTCGTACGTCTGCGCGCCCGGCAGCGCGTGCGACGTGCAATGCGCGCCCGGCGAGCCGTGCGACGTGACGTGCGATGCCGGCCAGGTGTGTCACGTCGAGTGCAGCGGCGCGACGAGCTGCAAGGTCGACTGCAACAGCGGCCCCGAGTGCCACGTCACGGCGCCGGCGACGAACGCGACGGTCACCGACTGCCCGGCCGGCTCGTGCGTGGTCGCGTGCGGAGAGGTCGGCCAGGCGACGCGCAGCGGCACCACCGCGACGTGCCCCTGATCAGGGCTGGCGCAGCCCGACGTGCGCCTCGACGCGCGTCAGCCGCTCGTCGAGCTGGTCGTAGCGCGCGTCGCGGCGATCGAGCCGCTGCTCGAGGTGCTCGAAGTGCTGATCGACGCGTTCGAAGTGTCGATCGATGCGTTCGAAGTTGCGCTGGACGCGCTCGAAGTTGTCCTGCATGCGATCGGCGATCACGTCGACACGCTCGGTCAGATGATCGAGGCGCTCGTTCGTCTGATCGAGGCGCTCGTTCGTCTGACCGAGGCGCTCGTTCGTCCGATCGAGGCGCTCGTTCGTCTGATCGATACGACCGGCCAGGTTCTTGTCCGCGGCATCCAGCCTCGCGATGCTCGTCACGAGGAGCCCAGCGATGTGGCGATCCGCCGCGTCGAGTCGCTCGACCGATTCGGCGAGCCGGCGATTCGTCTCGTCGATCCTCGCGTTCGTCTGATCGATCCGCGCATGGGTCTCGCGGATGTCGCTGCGGATCCCGTTCGTCACCTTGACCAGGTCGCGCAGCAGCTCGGTCTGCTCGTCACTACCGTTCATCGGACTCTCCTAGAGTGTGCCCGACGCCACCAGCATGAGCCATGCCGAACGCAAGCTGGCGAAATCGCCAGTGCACCCGTCCGACGTCCGGCCGGCAGCGTCCGTCCGTCGGCCGCGCCGGACGCGATATCGTCGCGCGCGATGGACGCGCTGTTCGCCGACCCGCGGCTCGCCGCGATCTACGACGCGCTCGACGGCGACCGTGGCGATCTCGCCGCGTACGTCGCGATCGCCGGCGAGCTCGGCGCGCGGCGCGTGCTCGACGTCGGCTGCGGCACCGGCTCGTTCGCGCTGATGCTCGCCGCCCGCGGCGTCGCGGTGACCGCGGTCGATCCGGCGGAGGCGTCGCTCGCGGTCGCGCGCGGCAAGCCGGGCGCGGAGCGCGTGCGCTGGGTGTGCGGCCGCGCGCGCGACGCGCTGCCGCTCGCGGTCGACCTCGTGACGATGACCGGCAACGTCGCGCAGCACGTCGTCACGGATGACGACTGGGCCGCGACGCTGCACGCAGCGCGCGCGGCGCTCGCACCCGGCGGCCACCTCGTGCTCGAGACCCGCGATCCCGCGGCCGAGGCGTGGCGCGAGTGGAACCGCGAGCGCACGCATCGCCGCCTCGACGGCGTCGAGGCGTGGTGCGAGCTGGTCGCGCGGCGCGGCGCGCTCGTCACGTTTCGCTGGCACTTCGTGTTCGCGCACGACGGCGCCGAGCTCGTCTCGGAGTCGACGCTGCGGTTCCGCGATCGCGGCGAGCTGACCGCGACGCTCGCGGCCTCGGGCTTCACGGTCGACGAGATCCGTGGCGCGCCGGATCGCCCCGGCCGCGAGCTCGTCGTCATCGCGACCGCGTCCGATCTCTAGATCGGACACTGCCAGCCGATCCTCGACGGGGTCTGCATGTCCTGCGAACAGGTGCAGGTCTGCGGCGAGCGGTACGTGCTGCACAGTGGCAACGTTGCAGTGCAGCCCAAGGGGAACGTCTTGTCGGGGTCCGGTTGTGGCAGCGTCTGGAACTTCGGCCCTCCGGTACACCCGCCAGCGCTCCCCTGGGCGAGGGGCTGACAGCTGTACTCGGTCTGCGATGGCGCGCCGCAACTCGAGTCGTTACCGCAAGCGGCGAGCCCCACCACCGCCGAGCACAGCACACCGAGCCACATAGCAGTAGCGTACCCTCACTTGCCGCGGCAATCGGTGCCCGCGCTGCCGCAGCCCTCGACGAAGACATCGACGTCGTTGGCGAGGTCGTCGCGCGAGTTGCCGACCGACTCGATGTACTTCGGATCGACGCCGAACCGCACGAGCCACGTCTTGACCATGTCGGCGCGGCGCTGGCCGAGTGCGATCGCGGCCTCCTCGTCGTCGACGTGCGCGTTGCCCTCGATCCGGATCGTCGTCCACGCGTGGTTGTCCTTCCACACGCGCGCGAGCGTGCGCAGCGAGTAGCGCGCGTCGGTGTGGACGTAGACCCTGCCGTCGTCGAACGTCACGAGCTTGTGGAGCTCGAGCTTCGCGGGATCGGCGTGCGCGGTGAGCGGAGCGGCGAGAGTAGCGAGGATGATCAGCGACTTCATGCCGGAAGGAATCGGCACGTCGCGCGCGAGGTTTACGTGGGCACCGCGCCTACATCAGGCGGTCTCGACCGCGACCACCTCGCCGGCCTTGATCGCGGCGACGAGCGCCTCCCAGTCGGACTCGGCCTGGTCCGCGCC
The DNA here is from genome assembly GCA_050257515.1 of Acidobacteriota bacterium. Classification (GTDB taxonomy): domain Bacteria; phylum Myxococcota_A; class Polyangia; order Haliangiales; family Haliangiaceae; genus JABFXX01. The sequence goes on from JBLMXA010000443.1 coordinate 3,939, forward strand.
GGCGAGCGCGGCGGTCGCGAACGCCTGGTCGAGCCGGTCGCCGCGGCCGGCGTAGCCCCACAGCACGGCGGCGTCGCCGGTGCGCGCGTGCGCCTTCGCGAACGTCTCGCCGCACACGCGCGCGTACTCGACGAGCGAGCTGCGCCGGAGGTCCTCCGGATCGATCGCCGCCTTGTGATCGGCGAGCTGGCGCACGTAGCACGGCGCGCCGTCGAGCGTGGTCCAGCCGAGGAACGGATCGGTCCACGTCTGCATGCGATGCTGGCCCTCGGCGACGCGCTTGCCCTGGTGGCTCGCGACGCGCTCGTCGGCGGGCACGAGGCCGAGCGCCTCGTAGCAGCTCGGCAGCGCCTGCTTGACCTGCAGGATCAGCGGATCGTGGTGGCCGTTGCCGATGCACAAGACGACGTAGTTGCGCGCGCCGAGCGCGCCGGTGCCGCCGACCTTGTACGCGACGTCGTACGGCTCGTAGCAGTCGAGCACCTGCTGGCGGTTCGGCCCGAGCGTCTCGCGATAGGCGGCGAGCGCCTCGTACACGCGCTCGGCCTCCTGGCCCGACACGCGGCGCAGCCGCGGCGGATCCTCGACGAACCGCGCGCGGCCGTCGGGGCCCGGCTGGCTCAGCTCGTCGCGCGCGTGCTCGGCGGTCATCCGCTCGGCCTTGCGCAGCACGCGGCCGACCGGCCCGTCGGGCGCGAAGCGGTGCACGCAGTAGCGCGCGACCTCGACCGCCGGCATGTCGGCGAGCAGCGCGAGCGTCTCGCGCCACGATCGGATCAGCTCGGCGACCGCCTCGCGGCACACCTTGTCGCTCGTCGCGGCCTCGCGGCCGACGACGACGAGCGAGATCGCGAGCCGCTTCATGTCCCACTCCCACGGCGCGCGGCAGGTCTCGTCGAAGTCGTTGACGTCGAACACGACGCGGCCGTCGAGCCCGGAGAACGCGCCGAGGTTGCGCACGTGCGCGTCGCCGCAGATCTGCACGAAGTAGCCGGTGTACGGCAGCGCCGCGAGATCGGGCGCCATCACCCACGAGCCGCCGCGCAAAAACGCGAACGGCGACGCCGCCATCTTGCCGTAGCGGATCGCGAGCAGGTCGTGCAGCCGGCCCGGCTCGCTCGCGCGCAGGCGCGCGAGCACGTCGCGGCCGTCGGCCGCCACCCAGCTCGCGTGATCGGCGCGCTTCACGCGGTCGCGCAGCGACTTGCCGTAGGCCTCGCGCGCGGCGCGCGGCAGGTAGCGCGCGGGTGGCGCGCTCACCACGGAGCTGGCTGGTAGTCCTTGAGGAACAGGCCCCATACGTGTCTCCCGGTGTTCAGCCCGTCGAAGATCGGATCGAGGATGCGGGCGGCGCCGTCGACAATGTCGAGCGGCGGGTGGAAGCCGTGGATCTGCTGCTTGCGCGCGGCGTGGTGCGCCGGATCCTCGTCGGTGACCCACCCGGTGTCGACCGAGTTCATGTGGATGCCGTCGCGCACGTAATCGGCGGCCGACGTACGCGTCATCATGTTGAGTGCCGCCTTCGCCATGTTCGTGTGCGGGTGCTTGTCGGTCTTCCAGCGCCGGTAGAACTGGCCTTCCATCGCCGACACGTTGACGACGTGGGTGTCGCGCGTCGGCACCGCGGCGAGCAGCGGGCGCAGCCGCGCGTTGAGCACGAACGGCGCCACCGCGTTGACCAGGTGGACCTCGAGCAGCTCGGCGGTCGGCACGTCGGCGAGCGCCATCCGCCACGAGTTGAAGTCGCGAAGATCGACTTGCTGGAGATCCTGGTC
>JBLMXA010000444.1:0-4895 GCA_050257515.1 Acidobacteriota bacterium
TCTCGCACTACTTCCTCACCGACTGGGCCATCCCGTCGCTCACCGCGAAAGCCCAGAACGACATTGCCAACTTCATGTTCGGCACTAACCCCGCTCGCGTCGAGCAACCGTAGGTCCGCCATGAACAAGCTCATCCTCGCAGCGACCCTGTTGACGCCGGCGGCGGCGCTCGCCGGCGGCTACTTCATCCCCAACGAGACCTCGCGCGACCTCGCGCTCGGTGAGGCGACCGTCGCCGACCAGGACGGCGCGGAGGCGATCCTGCTCAACGTCGCCGCGCTCGCCGGTCAGGACGGCTTCGACGTGTCGGCCAACGGCGAGTACCTCGTCAACCGGACCGACTGGTCGGATCCGACGATGGGCTCGTCGTCGCTGGTCACGACGCCGACGTATCCGCCGGCGTTCGCGGTCGGCTACGGCGACCGGCTGCGCAACGGCATGCGGTGGGGACTCGGCGCCGGTGGCGACGTCGCGGGCGGCGGCATGCTCAAGTGGCCGAACGGCTGGCCCGGTCAGGAGGCCGCGCAGTCGACGGAGCAGCAGGTGTTCCAGCTCGCCGCGGGCGGCGCGCTCCAGCCGCTGCCGTACCTCAAGCTCGGCGCTGCGTTCGTGAGCTACCGCGTCGTCGAAGCGCTGCACCAGTCGATCAACTACCTCGATCACTACGGCGATGCCGGCGTCGCGCTCGCCGGCAACGGCTACGGGTTCTCGGCGGGGCTCGAGCTCAGGATCCCGGACACGCCGATCAGCTTCGGCGCGCAGTACACGCACTCCGCCGACGTCACGCTCGACGGCAACGCGCACTTCACGGCGGTGCCGACCGCCTTCCAGCCGATGATCCACGATCAGAACGTCAGCGAGAAGCTGACGGTGCCGAACAAGATGACCGTCGGCGTCGCGTACGGCGTGCACCCCGACGTCACCGTGATGGCCGCGTACACGTTCGAGCGGTGGAGCGTGTACAAGAACGACACGCTCGTCGGCGCCGATGGCTTCATGGTGACCGTGCCGCGCGACTACAACAACGCGCACGTGCTGCGCGCCGGCGTCGAGTGGAAGCGCACGCCGTTCCTGCCGCCGCTGACGTTGCGCGGGGGCGTGCTCTACAACATCTCGTCGCAGCCGTCCGAGACGATCTCGCCGACGCTCACCGATGCCAACACGCTCGGCGTGTCGATCGGCGCCGGCTACCACATGAACCGCGACCTCCGCGTCGACGTCGCGTACCAGCACGCCTTCTACGCGAACGTCACGGCGAGCGGCGACGCGTTCCCCGGCACGTACGCGTCGACCGCGGACCTGATGTCGCTCGGCCTCAACTGGCGCCTGCGCTAGCGCGATCGTGAACGCGGTACCATCGCGGCATGCGAATCCGTGTGGTGGCGCTCCTCGTCGCGGCGGCCGGCTGCGGTGATTCCGGAGGCGGCAACGGCAACGGCAATGGCGCGACCGGCGCGTCGGTCGTGCAGCACCACAAGGATGCCGCGCGCGATGGCGTGTACGTCGACGCCGCGTTCACGAAGGCCGCCGCGCCCGGCATCCACGCCGATCCGGCGTTCTCCGCGACGATCAGCGGCCCGACGTACGCGCAGCCGCTGTTCGTCGAGGCCGGGATCGCGGGCAAGGACGTGCTCGTCGTCGCGACCGAGCGCAACATCGTGTACGCGCTCGACGCGGCGACCGGCGCCGTGATCTGGCAGACGCAGCCGCTGGGTGCGCCGGTCCGGCTCGCGGACCTGCCGTGCGGCAACATCGATCCGCTCGGCATCACCGGGACGCCGTACATCGACGTCGCCGCGGGCACGATCTACCTCGGCGCGATGACGACGCCCGACGGTGGCGCGACGAAGAAGCACGAGATCTACGCCATCGCGCTCGCCGACGGCTCGGTGAAGCCGGGCTGGCCCGTCGACGTCGAGGCCGCGGTGCCCGGGTTCATGTCCGACGTGCAGAACCAGCGCGGCGCGGTGCTCGTCGAGGGTGGCGTGCTGTACGTGCCGTACGGCGGCCACTACGGCGATTGCGGCAACTACCACGGCTGGCTCGTCGGCGTGAACGTCTCCGATCCGACGAAGGTCATGGCGTGGTCGACGGCCGCGCAGGGCGGCGGCGCGTGGTCCGCGGGCGGCGTGTCGAGCGACGGCACGAGCATGTACGTGACGACCGGCAACACGTTCGGCGCGAGCACGTGGGGCGGCGGCGACGCGGTGATCCGGCTCGCGAAGGGCCCGGCGTTCTCGGGCGCGGCGGCCGATTACTTCGCGCCCGCGAACTGGATGTCGCTCGACAGCACCGACACCGACATGGGGACGCACGCGCTCGTCAGTGCGCCTGGCCTCGCGCCGAGCTCGCTCGTCGCCGCGTTCGGCAAGGATGGCAACATCTACCTGATGGACCACGCGAACCTCGGCGGCATCGGCCACGAGCTCGCGACGTTCCACGCCGGCACCGGCGAGATCACCGGCGCGGTCACCACGTACACGACGGGGGCCGGCACGTTCATCGCGTTCCGCATCGACGGCGGCACCGGCACGAGCTGTCCCGGCGGCACCGGCGGCAACATGGCCGCGGTCAAGCTCGCGGCCGGGACGCCGCCGACGGTCGCGGAGGTGTGGTGCGCGAGGGAGTCCGATCAGTCGCTGCCGATCACGTCGATGACCGACCCGAGCGGCAGCGACGCGATCGTGTGGAACATGGGCGCGCAGCTCTATGGCTACGACGCCGAGACCGGCGCCGAGCTGTTCCACGGCGGCACGCTCGCGAACGTGCGCTACTTCCAGACGCCGATCATCGCGAAGGGCAGGCTGTACGTCGCCGGCGACGCGCGTGTCTACGCCTTCACGTTGTGAGCGCGCAGCAGCGTCTTCTGCACCTTGCCCATCGCGTTGCGCGGTAGCGCGTCGATCACGTGGACCTCGCGCGGCCGCTTGTGCGGCGACAGCTGGCGCGCGACGTGCGCCTCGAGCGCGGCGGGCTCGACCGGCGCGCGCACGACGACGAACGCGACGATGCGCTCGCCGAGATCGGGATCGGGCTTGCCGATCACCGCGGCCTCCGCGATGTCGGGGTGCTCGAGCAGTGCGGCCTCGACCTCGCCGGCGCCGACCTTGAAGCCGCCGCACTTGATGATGTCGGTCGAGCGGCGGCCGACGATCCGCAGCTGGCCGTCGGCGGCGCGCGCCGCGAGATCGCCGGTGTGGAACCAGCCATCGGCGTCGAGCACCGCGCGCGTCGCGTCGTCGCGGTTCAGGTAGCCGGCGAACACGTTCGGGCCGCGCACGCAGATCTCGCCGATCGTCGCGTCGTCGCGCGCGTCGACCGGCTGGCGCGCGTCGTCGACGAGCCGCAGCTCGAGCCCGGCGAGCGGCGGGCCGACGTGGCCCGGCCGGCGCTCGCCGTCGTGGCGCGACGAGCACACGATCAGCGTCTCGGTCAGACCGTAGCGCTCGATCGCGCGGTGGCCGGTGAGCCGCTCGAGCCGCTGGTGCTCGCGCGCCGGCAGCGGCGCCGAGCCGCTGACGAGCACGCGCGCGGCGCGCAGCGCGCCGGCGATCGCGGGCGCGCGCTCGGCGGCGTCGCACAGCCGGTGGTACATCGTCGGCACCGCGAACAGCATCGCCGGGCCGGCCGCGGCCTCGTCGGCGAGCGCGGCCGCGAGGTCCTCGGGCGTGAACCGCGGCACCCAGCGCAGCGCGCCGCCGCGGCGCAGGCTGCCGAACAGGCCGAGCACGAGGCCGTGGACGTGGAACAGCGGCAGCGCGTGGACGACGGTGTCGGCGGCCGTCCACGCCCACGCGTCGGCGAGCATGTCGAGATCGGCGGCGATGTTGCGGTCCGTGATCAGCGCACCCTTCGGTGCGCCGGTCGTGCCCGACGTGTAGAGCACGAGCGCGGGCACGCCGCGGATCGGCGCGAGCGCGAGCGCGCCGTCACCGGGCTCGCTCGTCGCGGCCAGCGTGGCGAGCGCGCCGGCGCGCCCCGCGACCGCCGCGACGTCGGCGGCGACGCACAGCCTCGGCGCGGCATCGGCGAGCACGTGGCCGAGCTCGCGATCGCCGAGCTTCGGATCGATCGGCACCGACACGTAGCCCGCGGCCGCGTGCGCGGCGAGCGCGACGATCGTCTCGATCGCCGGCTGCGTCCACACGCCGACGCGATCGCCCGGCATCACGCCGCGCGCCGCGAGCGCCGCGACGTGCCGCGCGCAGGCCGCCGCGAGCTCGCGCTGGCTCAGCGCGCGCGCGCCGACGCGCACGCAGACGCGGTCGGAGGGAGCGGCGAGGCAGGGGAAGAGCGAGTGCACCCGGGACGTGTAGCACGCGCGCGCCGGGTCTCGAGCACGTAGTCGCGCAGCATGCGGCGGTCGCGCCACGCGGCGGCCTCGAGGTGGATGCCGGCGCGGCACCACAGCCGCGGCTGGCCCTCGCCATCGATGCCGCCGAGCGGCGACAGGTGCGCGTAGGTGACGTGGCCGCGCGCCCACACGATCTCGTCGATGCCGGGCAGCTCGATCTCGAGCTGGATCGTGCGGGTCGCGGCGCGCCGATCGAACGGCAGCTCGATGCGCAGGCCGATCGCCGAGAGCTCGACCATCGCGGCGTGACGGAGGTCGTCCTTCGCGACGACGCCGCACAGCCCGTCGACCGCGATGCGAGGCGCGAGCCGGCGAGGGTCGAGGAAGCTCATGCCGAAATCGTACGGAGCGCCTCACTCCCGAGGCAAGTTCGTGACATGGGTCTGCTGCAAAATGCTGCAATCGCGATGTGGCTGACCCCCACCGGATCGTTGCTACCTTGCCGACGTCTTGGGTGGTCGGCGCAAGCCCTGGGTCGGTGTGAGCGAGCAGCATCTGGCGCTGCTCGCGCTGATCGAACGAGTGGCGCGCAACACCGTCG
>JBLMXA010000445.1:0-2861 GCA_050257515.1 Acidobacteriota bacterium
CACCGGCGCGCCGGCGCGCACGAGCAGGTCGTGGAGGTAGCCGTCGAGCTCGCGGCGGCCGAGCGCGCGCTCGAGCTCGCCGCGCAGCGCGTCGGGCAGCGACGACACGAACTGCGGCAGCAAGATCGCGTGCAGCGGCGCGTGGTCGACACCCAGCGCGCCGCCGAGCAGGTGCGCGAGGCCGTGCTGTGCGCCCACCTTGCCGACGTCGGCGGCGACCGCGCACGCCGAGGCCGCGCGCAGCGCGTGATCGCGCGCCCGCGCGTCGGTCGGCCACATCAGCAGATCCTCGATCGCGCGCACGACCTGCGCCGCCGCGGCGAAGTCCGTGACCGAACCGGTCGACGCGGCGCTGATCACGTGCGCGAGCGCGTTCATCAGGCTCTGCACGGTGAGCGCGACCGGCAGCGACCGCGTGAACGCGACCTCGTAGACGATCAGATCCGGCCGCACGCGCTCGTCGCGGCCGGTCGTCTTGTCGCGGCCGCGCGTCGTGCCGTAGAGCCGCGTGCGCTCCGAGCCGGCGTACGTCGTCGGCACCGCGACGAACCTGACGTCGTGCGCGAGCCGCAGCGCCTTGCCCAGGCCGATCGCCGAGCCGCCGCCGACCGCGACGATCGTGTCGGCGCCGGTGTCGGCGAGCCGCGCCGCCGCGGCCTCGACGACCTCGACCGGTACGTGCACCTTCGCGCCGTCGAACACGACCGGCGACAGCGGCGCGAGCGCAGCGACGATCGGATCGACATGCCGCCGGCTCGGTGGGCAGACGACGAGCACGCGCCGCGCGCCGAGCGCGCGGACGCGGTCGGCGAGCCCATCGAGCGTGTACGCGATCTCGGGCATCGGCCCGCGACGATAGCTCAATCGACGCCGGCGTCGTGCGGCGGCGGCTGCGGGCAGATGGAACCGACCGTCTCGCCGGTGCAGGCCCACCAGCCGGGCGCGACGCAGCCGCAGTCGCAGCCGTGCTCCCAGGTCTCGATCTGACAGCCCGACCCGATCGCGGTGCACGGCACCGGACCGGATCCCTCGCCGAACGGACACGTCGTGCACGCCCAGCCGATCGTGTCGGTGCACGTGCAGTTGCCGGGCGGCGCGGGCAGCGGACAGTTCGCGTCCGGCGGCGGCTTGGTCGGTCGCGGCGGATGGTCGGTCCAGTCGCACGCGGCGACCGCGAGCAAGACGAGCACGAGCGAGCGCATCGCCTCGCGGCTCAGCAACGCCGGCGCCAGGACGGTCGACGCGATCTCGCGGGGTTCGCGCGCACGAGCCGGCAAGCCCCGGCGGGAACGCGACAGCGCTGTCGTGCCTCACGCAGCGCCCAGCGCGTCAGGGCTGCATGACCTGCAGCCCGTTCGGCGGAGCCTGCGACGGGTCGCGCAGATCCCACGCGAGCACCGGCGTGCCGCCGTGCGCGGTGGTCGCGCCGATCGAGAAGCCGTCGAGCAAGGGGCCCGTCGCGAGCGGCGCGACGCTCCACATCGACGGCCCGCGGGTCGCGACGTAGACGTCGGCGGTCATGGCGTCCTGGTACGCGATCGCCGGCGTGCCGCCGACGAGGTAGATCGCGTTGCCGGCGCCGACCGGGTGCGTGCGATCGCCGGGGCGCGTGCCGTCGTCGACGACCTCGGGCGTGCCGGCGGTGCCGTTGCTCCACGTCGTGTACATCAGCTCGTCGCCGAGCGCGTCCTGGTACGCGAGGTGGACGGTGTCGTCGGGGGCGACCACCGCGCTCGACCACATGCCGCGGTCGGCGTCGGCGACGTTGCCGTCGAGCACGGTCTCGGTGAACTGGTTCGAGCCCTTCGCGCTCTCGATCGAGAAGATCAGCGCGCGCCGCGCTCGATCGTAGTACGCCGCGCCGAGCCGGCCGTCGGACATGACGACGAGGCTCGCCCACAGCCCGGTGCCGGTCGGCACGTCGTCGACCATCGGATCGACGATCGGCGTCACGCACGCGTTGTTGACGCACGCGTCGCCGCTGCCGCAGCCCGGCGAGCACGACGACGTCGGCGTCGCGCACACCTGCGGCGTGCCGGGCACGCACACGTCACCACCGGTGCACATCCCCGCGCACGACCCGGGCGCGCTCGCGATCGTCGTGATGTTCCAGTCGCTGGTCGCCGACGGTCCGGTCTTGCTCGCGCGCGCCAGTTGCAGCTCGGTGACGCGATGGCCCATGCCATCGTCGACGCCGAGCACGAGGTAGGCGATCGCGGAGTGACCGTCGGCATCGATCACCATGTTCGCGTACTCGCCTGCCGCGTTGCCCGCGCCGTCGTCGACGACGTGCGAGTGCCAGTGATGATCGCCGTCCTCGTACGCGTACTTGAGCGCGAGCGCATCGCGGTCCTGGTACGCGACACGCGCGCTGTGGTTCGCGAGCGCGATCGACGTCCACGCGCCGACGTCGGGGCCCGGGTCCATGATCCCGCCGCGGTACGTGCCCGGATCGTAGGTCGGCGTGGTGCCGGTCGGCACGCCGTCGACCACCGTGTACTTGAGCTTCTGCGCGTTCGTCGCGTCGACGACGACGAGATCGCCGTTCTGCGGATCGTACGTCGCGAGCATCACGCGCTGATCGTCACCGGCGATCGACGTCCACTTGCCGGGCGCGTGCGCGACCTCGCCGGCCATGCACTTCGACGAGCCGCACGGCGCCGAGCCGCAGTCGCAGCCCGGCAGGCACGCGATCGCGACCACCCACACGGTGGTGCCGAGCCGCGCCATGAAGCGGCGGATCCGGCGCAGCGGCGCGATCACGAGCAGGATCGCGAGCGCGAGCACCGCGCCGCTCCCCGCGGCACCCCTGCCGCGCGCGTCGCAGCCGCAGCCGGTCGCGCCGGCCGAGCCGTGGAAGT